>CAMDFC010000004.1 GCA_945897185.1 Chitinophaga pinensis
GGAAATTCAGACAATATGAAAGTTGGTCAGTGGGTTTTAGCAGTAGGATATCCGCTCAATTTGGAAACCACAGTAACAGCTGGTATTGTAAGTGCTAAGGCTAGAACATTGGGTTTAAATCAGCGCAAGAGCAACAGTCCAATTGAATCATTCATTCAGACCGATGCAGCGGTAAACCAAGGAAATTCGGGTGGAGCACTTATCAATACCAACGGTGAATTGGTGGGTATTGTATCTGCCATTGCCTCTCCTACTGGAGCCTATGCTGGCTACTCCTATGCAATTCCAGTAAATATTGTGAAAAAGATCATTAATGATTTACTCCAATATGGAACAGTACAACGCGCTTTTTTGGGCATCAGCTATCTTCCAGAAAATGCTCCAGAAACTGAAAAAGCCAAGCTCAATTATAAAGAGGGACAAGGTGTATTGGTGATGGATGTTGCGAAGGATGGAGCAATGTCTGCTTCCGGAATTCAGACGGGTGATTATATCACAAAAATAAATGGAGTGAAGATTTCCAATGGAAGTGAAATGGTTGAACAAATAGCAGGTTATAAACCAGGCGATAAAATAGCTGTGAACTATAACAGAAATGGAAAAGAATCGACCACCAGTATTACTTTAAAAAATAAATCTGGAAGCTATGACATTGTAAAAAACACCATGTCTGACAAACTAGGGGCAACCCTTCAAACACTTGATGCAAAAAAAGCAAAAGAATACGGTGTTAAAGGTGGTGTAATTATTTCGAAAATCAGCAGTGGCTTGATAGATGAACAAACAAGGATGCGCGACGGATTTGTGGTGCTCAAAGTAAATGGCACAGAAGTGAAATCTTTGGAAGAGCTTATGGCTGCAATTTCAAAATCATCAAAAAGAATTCTACTTGAGGGCATTTACCCAGGGTACGAAGGGGTCTATCAATACCCAATTGAAGCAACAGAATAAATAATATCAATAAAACATTTACTAAAAGCAGACCATCGTGTCTGCTTTTATTTTATCCAACCTTGAAAAGACCATGGTGGTAGATCCACGTAAATGTGAGTACCCCCAAATTCCTTTGTCACATTTGTAAACAAGTCTGTAAATAGTCCATTTGTATCTTTAATGCCCACCTCAACATGAGTTAAAGTATACTGAGAAAAATTAATAATCACAACTGCTGTGCTGTCCCCATTTTTCCGCATGAAACTTAACACATGGTGATCTACACTGTTGTTCAATAAAATACAGTTGTCTGGATGCTGAGAAACACGAAAAGCAGGGTTCCCTTTTCTTAATTCAAGGATTGTTTTATAAAATTCATGTAAATCTGGTTTTGGTTTCCAGTCTATATAATCCTTATCAAAGAATGCCAGCCGTTTGTGATTTGGTAACTCTTGGCCGCTATAAATCAATGGGAGTCCTTTCCAAGTGGCTGAAAAAAAAGCAAGGGGTAACGCCATCTCTCCATACTTTTCGTATTCAGTTCCATTCCAGCTGTTCTCATCATGATTGCTTGTAAACCAAGCTGGACAAGCAGTATTTGGGACTGTTTCATTGTATTGCGACAAAACATATTTGAGGTGATGGATATGTTGAGCGCCTTCTTCTTTCCATTGTTTCGCGGCATTCATCCATCGCCAGGTGTATGCAGAATCAAAGGCCATCATGTAATCAGGATTGTCTAGCGGATCCAATTCAGCCAGCCAAAAAAGATCTTTGTTCTCGGTTAGGGCCAAGCGCGCTTGAATCCAAAAATCAACTGGCGTTAACATGGCCATATCACAACGAAAACCGTCTATATTGAAATTGTTTATCCAATAGCGCATAGACTCTATCATTGCTATTCTCATTGAGTGATTGGAATAATCTAGATCGATTACATCATCCCATCCATGTTCATCATAAAATTCGCTCTGTTCATTTTTTTTATAAAATTCAGCATGACTAGTTGTCCATTCATGATCACAGCCCGTATGGTTAGCTACCCAATCTACAATTATCTTAAATCCGAGTAGGTGCGCTTCATCCACCAGCGTAAGAAAATCTTGTTTAGTACCATATTCGGAGTTTATTTCCGTATAACTGGAACAGGCATAATAACTACCCATGCTACCCTTCCGATTCTTTCTACTTATGGGAGTGAGGGGCATAAACCACAGAATGTCAATTCCCATATCCTTTAGTCTTGGCAGATGTTTTATGAATGCATTGATGTTGCCTTCTTGGGTATATTGTCTGAGATTGACTTCATAAATATTAGCGTTAAAGATCCAATCCACAGGAACAAATTCAGATTTCATGTTGGAAAGTTAAGAAATCAACTTCAACGATACTAATGAATACCAGATAGGATTGTTTTAATCTTTACTTAACTTTGTACTTATAGTATGAAGCAGTTTACAATACCCATTCGATACAGAAGTCCATTAATTGCTGCCATTAAGCAGAAAAGAAAGGCAGCGGATAAATTAAAAAAGGACTTTACCCCCACTCTGTTAGACATGGGGCCAGTAAGGTTTTTTCTTGCCAGACATTTCGGGTTTTGCTATGGAGTTGAAAATGCAATTGAAATTGCTTTCCAGACTGTAGAAAACAATCCAGGCAAACAAATTTTTTTATTGAGTGAAATGATTCACAATCCGTTTGTGAATGAAGACCTCATCAACAGCGGGGTTCAGTTTCTTATGGACACCAAAGGAAATAACCTAATACCATTTGAAAGCTTAACTTCTGAAGACATAGTTATTATTCCTGCATTTGGTACAACCATAGAAATAGAAAATAGACTAAAAAATATTGGAATACAAATTGAACAGTACAACACCACTTGTCCTTTTGTAGAAAAAGTTTGGAACAGAGCAGAACAGATCTCTGAAAAAGGCTATAGCATTGTAGTGCATGGAAAACCAACACACGAGGAAACCAGAGCTACTTTTTCGCACAGTGATGTTCATACGCCTACAATAGTGATCAACGATATGGCTGAAGCCATTGTATTGGGTGAGTTTATTCTCGAAAAGCGAAACAGTATTGATTTTACATCTTTGTTTGGTGACAGGTGTAGTAAAGGTTTTGATGTAGGGAAAGACCTTGTCCGTTTTGGCGTAGTAAATCAAACCACCATGTTGGCTACAGACACACAAGCCATAGCAGATTACCTCAAACAAATTGTAATTGAAAAATATAAACTGGATGATGCTAGCGTAGGATTACATTTTGCGGATACCAGGGACACGCTTTGTTATGCTACAAACGATAATCAAACTGCTGTAAAAAGTTTGTTGACTATTAATGCAGATTTGGCCATTGTGATTGGGGGAAGAAACAGCAGCAACAGTTCACATTTGGTAGAGCTTTGTGAAGCGCATATGCCAACTTATTTCATAGAATCTTCTTCAGACCTCTTGTCTAATAGAGAATTGAAAGCGTATAATTGGAGAACACATGAAGAGTATTTTAAAACGGATTTCTTACCAAACAAATTGGTAGTGGATATTCTAATTACCAGCGGCGCTTCTTGTCCGGATGCCATAGTCCAAGATACCATCGAAAAATTAAGCAGCTTTTTTACAAACTCAAAAACCATAGACGACATCAGCAAAGATTGGGTTTAATCAATCCTTGATTTTTTCATTAGCCCAATCCAAGGCCATTTTCAATTGTTCTGAAGGAGTAAGATGGCTATTGTCTAGTACAAGAGCATCTCCAGGCTTTCTCAGTGGAGATATAGCCCTAGTAGAATCAGCATGATCTCTAGATGCCAAGTTATCTCTAACCTCTTCTATAGAAATTTTTGGATATTTTATCTTCAATTCCTTCCATCTTCTTTCCACCCTAACGGCAATGTCTGCGGTCATAAATATTTTTAATTCAGCATCAGGAAAAACTGCGGTTCCAATATCTCTGCCATCCATAACAATCCCCTTTTCAGACCCTATTAACTGTTGCTGGGCTACTGCAAAGTTTCGAACTTTACCTAAGGCAGCCACCTCGCTTACTTTTTCAGCAACAGGCATTTCTCTAATAAAAGACTCTACGTTTTCATTGTTGAGCCAGATTTCATTATTTCCGTTACCCTCGTTCAATTTAAATGACAAATGAACCTGAGCAAGTGCTAATAAGATGGCTTGTTCATCGGTATAATCAACCTGATTACGGATAAAAAATAGTGTAATGGCTCTGTACATGGCCCCAGAATCAATAAAGATGTAGCTGAGCTTTTTTGCAAGTTGTCTTGCCATGGTGCTTTTACCACAAGAGGACCATCCATCGACTGTTATGACAATTTTTTTCATGCCTTAATTAAGAAATACAAAAATGCGGCTTATTGACTGAATCACAAAATATCTACCTTTACAAGACTATGTTGAAATTAGGCATCTTTGGCGTAGGCCATCTTGGTAAGTTCCACATCAGCAATTGGCAGACCATTGCAAATGTATCTATTGTAGGTTTTTACGACCCCAATGATACAAATGCGGAGGAAGCAATTAAAAAATTTGGAATAAAAAGATTTGACGACATGCCTTCCTTATTGGATGCTGTAGATGCAGTTGACATTATTACTCCTACCCAATTTCATTTTCCAGTCTGTGAAGCTGCGTTGAGAAAAAGTAAACACGTATTTGTTGAAAAGCCATTGGCAAATAACATGGATGAAGCAAGACAACTTATTAAGTTGGTTGGGGAAGCGAAAGTTAAATTTCAAGTTGGACACGTAGAGCGATTTAATCCTGCTTTCCAAGCTTTGAAAAACAAAGAATTAAACCCCATGTTCATTGAAGTACACAGACTCGCCCAGTTCAATCCAAGAGGAACTGAAGTGAGTGTAATTTTAGATTTAATGATCCACGATATTGATATTATACTTCATTTAGTAAAGAGTCAGGTTAAAAACATTTCTGCAAGCGGTGTAGCGGTAATGACAGATACGCCAGATATAGCAAATGTTAGAATTGAGTTTTACAATGGCTGCGTTGCCAACCTTACTTCGTCTAGAATATCAATGAAAAAAATGAGGAAGATCCGGCTCTTTCAAAAAGATGCCTATATCGGAATTGATTTTCTAGAAAAGAAAACTGAAATCATCAAACTGAAAACGGAAGAAGATGAAGATCTGTTTAGCTTTGACATAGAGACTCCGAATGGTTTAAAAACAATTGCAGTTGAAAATCCGGAGGTAGGTGAGCAAAATGCAATTAAAGCGGAACTTACTGCATTTAGAGATGCTGTAATTAATGATACCCCAACGGTTGTTTCTGAACATGATGGATTTATAGCCATGGAAGTAGCACACCAAATTTTAGAAAAAATCGGAAGACAAAGGGGCTAAGAAAAATAAATTACTGCCGTTTTATTTTCTATTGATTTTCCACGCTGCGAAATCAAGGTCTTCCGAATAGGTGATTTTAATATTCGATTCTTCACCGGCTATCAAACCAACTGTATGCCCACCTGCCTCTACCACTGAGGCTTCATCAGTAAATAATGGTGAATACGGTGCTTGGAAAGCAGCCAAAAGTAATTTACTGGTAAACGTTTGTGGGGTTTGAACCACGTATAAATTCTCGCGATCTACAACGGAAGATTCCTTTCCATTTTTAGATACCCTCCTCATGCTGTCTCTTACTGGGACCACAGGAATAGCAGAACCTTTGATTGATGCCATCTCGCTACAAGCTTGAATTAACTTTTGGGAAACAAGACACCTTACCGCATCATGTACAAAAATTAGATCCGCATCGGCAACTAGAAATAGTCCATTTTTCACAGAATCAAAGCGTGTTTCACCACCACACGCAAGATCAATTTCAAATGGGTAATGTTGTTCAGCAATTAGTTCACGCGCATAGTCTAGGTATGCTTCAGGAAGAACAACAACAAATTTAATATCGGGAAATGCAGACTTAAATGCCTCTACCGAATGTAATAGAATTGCCTTACCATTCAGTAACAAAAATTGTTTAGGAAGGACTGTCCCCATTCTTGTACCCGATCCACCTGCAACAATCAGAGCTACCCTCTTCATCAATCAATTGCTTTTATTTCTCACCGCTATAAAATATAAAGGAACACCCAACAAAGTAATTATCAATCCAGGCCAGGTATATTCTGGCTTAAACATAACCAAGAGAATACAAAAGCTGAGTCCCATTAACACATAAATAAACGGAAGAAAGGGGTATCCAAATGCTTTATATGGCCTTTCAATATCTGGGCGTTTTTTTCTAAGAATAAAGATTCCAATAATGGTTAATACATAGAAAATAACAACAACAAAAGATACCATGTCTAATAATTCACCATACCTACCACTCAAACACAACAGAGAGGCAACTACAGCCTGGCTCCACAAAGCCCACTGTGGAACTGCATTTCCGTTTAACTTGGCAGCCTGCTTAAAAAATAAACCATCTTGGGCCATGGTATAATAAACCCTGGCACCTGCCATAACAAGACCATTTATACAACCAAAGGTGGACACCATAATCAATACAGCAATAATAGACCTTCCAGCTGAACCAAAAATTACGCTAGCTGCAGCAACTGCCAATCTATCTTCTTCCGGTTTAGCAATTTGATTTAGGGGTAACACATTTAAGTACATCAAGTTGGCCGACACATAAATAATGGTGACCAACAATGTTCCTAGAAAAAGACTCAGACCGATGTTTCGCTTCGGGTTTTTAATTTCCCCAGCAATAAAAGTTACGTTATTCCAAGCGTCACTGCTGAAGATGGAACCAACCATAGATGCTGCAATCGCACCCAACAGGGTAATACCCCCAATGGATTCCCAAGTGATACTGCCGTCTTCATTCAAAAGCGCTTTTTGAGCGATCATGCCAGATTCCCAGTTTGCAGACCAATAACTGGTATCTACAAAAAGAAAACCACATAAAATAAGTCCAAATAAAGCAAGCAACTTCGAAACCGTAAAAGTTGTTTGAATCAATTTCCCTTCCTTTACGCCTCTGGTATTAACGTATGTGAGTAAAACCACAATAGCTATCGCAATTAGCTGAGCAGGATAAATTTTTATCGAGCCAATCTGGATCAGTATATTTTGGTCCTGCATATTTAAAGCCGGGAAAAAATAGCCTGCAAATTTAGCAAAAGCAACACCTACGGCAGCAATCGTTCCAGTTTGGATAACCGAGAAGAAGCTCCATCCATACAAAAATCCTACTAGAGGGTTATAGGCTTCCTTAAGATATACATACTGACCTCCAGCCTTGGGATACATTGCACTCAATTCACCATAACTCAACGCAGCACTGATGGTCATAAACCCTGTAATCAACCAAACCGCTATCAGCCAACCCGCACTTCCCACATTTCTTGTTATATCTGCACCCACAATAAATATTCCAGAACCAATCATCGATCCAGCAACAAGCATGGTTGCATCTAAAAGACCTAGGCTCGGTTTGAAGCCGTTTTGCTCTGACATAAGTTGAGTTTTGATTAAATAAAATCCCGGTAGTATATACCGGGATTAAGTTAAGGAATTCGTTGGTTATTTATTTATTCTTTTTGGTTTTATTATACTCCGCATTCAAACCCTCAACAACTTCATTGGTAATGTTATTTGCACTGTCTTTGTAAAACAGCACATTCAATCCTGATGAATAAGAGAAAATGTAACTATACCCTTGCTTTTTATTGTATGCCATGAGGAAATCATCGATGGACTTCTTCAATCCCTCCATGGTCTGCATACCGTCTTGAGCAATATTGGTCTCGAGTATTCTTTTTTGTTCTTCTAAATTCTGCATCTTGCTCTGGTAAGCGCGCTGGAAGTTTTCATATTCGGCCTGAGTAATGGACTCCCCTCTTTTAGCAAAAGCAATTCTCTCGTTTTCTATACGCTGAAAAGCATTGTTTAAATCACGATCTGCATCGCCTTTTTTCTTTTCGAACAGATCCATTTTTTCTTTATATAGCAAATATTTTTCTTGTACACTATCTAAGTCTACATAAGCCAACTTGACTGTACTTGAAACATTAGATTTTACAGAAGAATTGTTACCTGTAGTATTAGCTGGACCTTTCAACTGTAAAAACAGTAAGACAGCAATACCAAGTGCAAGAACAGCATTGATTAGTTTTTGATTCATTGATGATGATTAAGGGTAAATAAAAAAAGGGAGCATTTCTGCTCCCTTGGGATTATTCTTCTTCGTCGAAGCTCATCACTTCGCGCGTGGTTTGTAACAATTCGTATTCTTCTTTGCTACCAACAATCAAGTTCTCGTAGTCTCTCAAACCTGTACCTGCAGGAATGTGATGACCCGTAATAACATTCTCTTTTAATCCGAGCATGTCATCCGCTTTACCTTGGATTGCAGCAGAAGAAAGCACTTTGGTTGTTTCCTGGAACGATGCAGCTGAAATCCAACTTTGTGTTCCAAGAGAGGCCTTTGTTATACCCAATAGGACTGGGCAAGAGGTGGCAGCATGTGCATCTCTGAATTCAACAATCTTTCTGTCATTTCTGCGAAGGATTGAGTTTTCTTCCCTGATTTCACGAAGACTAGCGATTTGTCCCGCTTTCAACACTTCAGAATCACCTGCATCTACAACAACTTTCTTGTCATAAATCCAATCATTCTCAATGTTAAAGTCGAAACGATCTTCAAGATCTCCTTCAAGGAATTTAGTATCGCCTGGATCTACTATCTCCACTTTTCTCATCATCTGACGCACTATCACTTCAATGTGCTTGTCATTGATTCTTACACCTTGCAAGCGATAAACCTCTTGAATTTCATTCACCACATATTCTTGAACGGCAAAAGGACCTTTGATTGATAGGATATCTCCAGGAGCTATCTGACCATCAGACATTGGTGTACCTGCTTTTACGAAATCACCATCTTGAACGAGGATTTGACGTGTTAAAGTAACAAGGTATTTCTTGATAATACCATCTTTTGCTTCAACTGTAATCTCTCTGTTACCACGTTTGATAGCACCGAAACTTACAACACCATCTATTTCAGAAACAACTGCAGGGTTTCCTGGATTTCTTGCTTCAAATAGTTCAGTTACACGTGGAAGACCACCAGTGATATCTCTCAACTTGCCTAAAATTCTAGGAATTTTTACAAGTACTTGACCTGCGGTTACTGCATCACCTTCTTCAATAATAATGTGTGATCCAACTGGTAGGTTGTATGATTTTTCTTCTTTCCCTTTAATCATTAGGGAAGGAATTCTGGTTTTATCTTTTGATTCAATCACCACTTTCTCTCTGTGACCAGTTTGTTCATCAGCCTCTTCACGATAAGTAACACCATCAATTACATTTTCAAATCCAATCTGACCGGCAATCTCAGCAACAACTACGTTGTTGAATGGATCCCATGTGCAGATGGTATCTCCTTTTGCAACTTTAGTACCTTCTGCAACTGATAAAGTAGATCCGTAAGGCACGTTATTGGTAATCATCACACGATCATTCTTCAAATCCATGATACGCATCTCGGCAGTACGTCCAATTACAACCTGCACATCTTTTCCATCATTGTTCTTGGCTTTAACAGTCCTAAGTCCGTCAAACTGAACAACACCTTCAAACTTAGCCACCAATTGAGATTCAACTGAAGCAGATCCTGCAACACCACCTACGTGGAAAGTACGGAGTGTTAGCTGTGTACCCGGCTCTCCGATAGATTGTGCAGCTATGATACCAACGGCATCTCCTCGCTGAGCAATATTTCCAGAGGCGAGATTCAATCCATAACACTTCACACAACATCCACGCTTGCTTTCGCAGGTAAGTACAGATCTTATTTCAATAAATTCAATTCCAGAATCCTCTATTTTTCTAGCGATGTCTTCATCAATATGTTCGCCTGCACCTACAATCAATTGATCGGAGATTAGATCGTAGACATTATGTAGGGAAGTTCTTCCCAAAATTCTATCATACAATGGTTCAACTATGTCCTCATTGTCTTTCAACGCACTAGTTGCAATTCCTCTAAGGGTACCACAATCTTCTTCAGAAATGATTACATCTTGAGCAACGTCTACTAAACGTCTAGTTAGGTAACCAGCATCAGCAGTTTTCAAGGCAGTATCGGCAAGACCTTTACGGGCACCGTGCGTAGAAATGAAGTAGTCCAATACACTCAACCCATCTTTAAAATTAGAAAGGATTGGGTTTTCAATAATCTCAGAACCGCTTGATCCACTCTTTCTTGGCTTAGCCATTAATCCACGAAGACCAGCCAACTGCTTTACCTGTTGCTTGGAACCCCTTGCACCTGAGTCAAGCATCATAAATACAGAGTTGAAACCCTGCTTATCTGCTGCCATTGCTTGAATCAACGCTTCTGTAATTTTTGTATCTACCCTAGACCAGATATCAATGATCTGATTGTAACGCTCGTTGTTGGTAATTAACCCCATGTTGTAATTTTCCCATACCTCTTTTACCTCACCAGAAGCATTGTCAATCATTTCTTCTTTTAATACAGGAAGTTCAAGATCCTGGATGTTAAAGGAAAGACCGCCCCTGAACGCCATGCGGAAACCAAGTTCCTTAATTGCATCCAAAAATTTAGCCGTTGTTGGAATATTGGTGATCTTGATAATCTGACCAATGATTTCTCTCAAACTCTTTTTGGTTAGTAGAGCATTAACGAAACCTACTTTCGCCGGGACTGCTTGGTTAAAGAGAACACGACCGACTGTAGTTTCGAGAAGCTTGCTTTCCAAAACTCCATCATCATTCCTCATTTTCACCTTTACTTTTATAAAGGCATGAAGATCAACTTTGCCTTCATTGTAGGCTATAATTACTTCATCAGCACTATAAAATCTCATACCCTCTCCTTTCACAACATCATTGCCGATGTTACGCTTGCCTTTGGTCATATAATATAGACCAAGTACCATGTCTTGAGAAGGAAGGGTTATTGGCGTACCGTTTTGCGGGTTGAGGATGTTGTGCGATGCCAACATCAACAACTGTGCTTCCAATACTGCAGCGTGACTCAATGGAACGTGGACAGCCATTTGATCACCATCGAAATCCGCGTTAAAGGAAGAACAAACCAACGGATGCAATTGAATGGCTTTACCTTCTACCAATTTAGGCTGGAAAGCCTGAATAGACAAACGGTGCAAGGTTGGGGCACGGTTAAGCATAACAGGATGCCCTTTCAAAATATTTTCAAGGATATCCCAAACAATGGCCTCCTTGCGGTCAACCAACTTACGGGCAGATTTAACTGTCTTTACAATACCCCTTTCAATTAATTTTCTAATGATAAATGGCTTGAACAATTCAGCAGCCATGTCTTTGGGAAGTCCGCACTCATGAAGCTTTAACTCTGGACCAACCACAATTACAGAACGACCAGAATAGTCGACACGCTTACCCAATAGGTTCTGACGGAAACGACCTTGCTTTCCTTTCAATACATCACTGAGCGACTTCAACGCTCTTCCACCTTCTGCTTTTACAGCATTTGATTTACGGCTGTTGTCGAACAATGAATCTATTGCTTCCTGCAACATCCTCTTCTCGTTTCTCAAGATTACTTCAGGAGCCTTGATTTCAAGAAGACGCTTCAGACGATTATTTCTAATGATTACCCTGCGGTAAAGGTCATTCAAATCCGATGAAGCAAACCTTCCACCATCCAATGGAACCAATGGTCTCAATTCTGGTGGAATTACAGGAATGTATTGCATAACCATCCATTCGGGACGGTTATTGATTCTTGTATTCGCATCACGGAATGATTCAACAATGCTCAAACGCTTAAGTGCATCCGCTTTACGCTGCTGAGATGTTTCAGTAGCAGCAGAATTTCTAAGTGAAAAACTCAATGAATCTAAATCAACCCTGAGCAATAGTTCATATACAGCTTCAGCACCCATTTTGGCAATGAACTTGTTCGGATCTTCGTCTGGCAGGTACTGATTTTCTTTTGGAAGGGTATCTAGTAAATCAAGGTACTCTTCTTCAGTGAGCAAATCACCTTGCTTTTTCCCTTTCTCTTCAACCACACCCGACTGAATAACTACAAAGCGTTCATAATAAATGATGCTTTCTAGTTTTTTAGAACTGATGCCCAACAAATAACCAATCTTGTTAGGCAAACTTTTAAAATACCAAATATGAACCACTGGCACCACCAATTTGATGTGGCCCATTCTTTCTCTTCTTACCTTCTTCTCGGTAACCTCTACTCCACATCTATCACATACGATACCCTTGTAACGTATTCTTTTGTACTTTCCACAAGCACATTCGTAATCTTTAACCGGACCGAAAATCTTTTCACAGAACAATCCATCCCTTTCAGGTTTGTAGGTTCTGTAGTTGATGGTCTCGGGTTTCAGCACCTCGCCATAGGATCTATCAAGGATAGAATCTGGAGAGGCAAGGCTGATAGTGATCTTTGAAAAAGCTGTTCTCGGACGATTGTCTTTTTTGATAGCCATAATAAGTTATCGGTTTTTACAATTTTCTACCGCCGTAATTGCCTAATTGTCTGACTGTTGAAGTCAAATACACATTATTGAAAATCAATAACTTATGTAAAAACAAATTTGGGGAAATACGAGCATGCCTAAATTTAAGGATGGCGAAGGTAGGAAAAATGCCTGAATTTACAATAAAATTCTTGGGTTGGTGAGCAGTAAATTTAGATCAAGATAAATGACGCATTCGCTCTTCATAATGCTTCGCAATTACTTCCTGGACAGGCACTGCTTTGATCTTGCTTTCCAACCAGGAGAGTACATCGAGGTACATAAAAGATCTACTCTCTGTTGCGCTTCCTTCCAACTTTTTTAATTTTTCATATAGCGCCGTGAAAGCAAGGTTAAGCTCCTTTTTATTCATTGAAAATGAGCTTCTTATGAAAGAAAATATTTCATTTTCTACTGTACTTAAGTTTTTTAGTTTGGCCATAAAACGGTAAACGGACCTCACCTGACTTTCCAAAATCATATCATTGCCTAATTCATAATGAGATATGAGGTGGAGCAGCCTAGCATAGCATTGAATGTCTGCTCTCAAATCTGCCTTCCAATGAATTATTTTATTCAGGTAATTGGTGGCTTGGTCGAAGTTACTACAGCCAAAATATAGGCAGGCAATTTTGTAATAAAAAACAAGTGTTCTGTGCTTATCCAACTGTAATTCAAATTCGGATAAATTGTGTTCAATTTCAGGCACTAAGTTTAATCCCTTGGAAAAACTTCCTTGCAAGAAGTGTTGGTTTATTTTAGCAAGATACAAGTAGACAAATCCTTGTACCCTGATGTTGATGTTGGCCTTACCCTCTTTTGAATGGTAAAACACTTCAAACCGCTCAATCTCTTGAGCAAACTTTTTATCATTTCGCAGCATAAAATGCGCATTGAGCAAATTGTGCATTCCTTTGATAAAATGCTGAGGCTCTATTTTTACCATTTGAGGTTCTTTATCAAATAAATCTACCCAACGCTGACAATTTTTATAATACGAAAGAAAATCTTGAAGGATAAATCCTATCCAAGCCTGACTTTGGTAGAGATATAAGCGTTCATAAAACCCATTAAATTCATGAGCCCCTGGGGGAAAATTGGCATGAAAAAAAGACTTCACCGCTTCTATGTCAGCTTCATCCCGAACATGTCCATTTTTTATATACCATCCATAAAGTTGAAGGGCCAGGTTACTCAACTTCCCTACGATGGTCAACCTCGTATTTAATTCTTCAACTTCATTGGCCAATTCTTCTGCACGGTGTTCGAAGCTTCTAGTTATGTGCAAGGTTTCAATTTTCTTTTCAAAGAAAAGTGCCTGTACCCAAAACGTGATTTGATTGTAGGTTTTTGCCTGTTCTTTAGTTTTGTGTAGCAACTTCAAACTCTGGTGGTAGAGTCCTTTGTCGTATAAAATTCTTGCATGTTCTAATTGTTCGTGTAAATGAATTTCGACTGCCTGATCATTTTTGAGCATACGAAGACTACCTAAAATTTGCTTATACAAGTGTGCCTTCAAATTTGAAAGTTGTTGCTTTTGGATAGATGGATTCTTTCTTAACAATGTCTCTTCATCGTAGGAGTCCATTTTCTCTAAAGCTGCAAATAGCTGTGTAATTTTAAGGTCTTCAGAAGCTGCATTTCTGCTCACATACAACTTAAAGCTGCGCTTCTCCCCCTTTTCGAGGGTTTTAATCAACTGAAACAATTCATCTGCAGACCTGTTGGGCATCGTATTATTCTTTCATTGAAAACCGCTATGGCATTGAATTTCATTTGTTTTTTGAGCGGTTACAAAGCGTAAATTACAAACCATTTTGGGTAAAACCGAAAATATGAATGAACTAAATTGTTATATGTCTGAAAACAGAATTTACATTTTTGATACCACATTAAGAGATGGAGAACAGGTTCCGGGCTGTAAATTAAACACAAAAGAAAAGGTAGAATTGGCCCTAGCACTGGAAGAATTAGGTGTAGATATCATCGAAGCGGGTTTTCCTGTTTCTAGTCCAGGTGATTTTGAATCTGTTGTAGCCATTTCAAAAATAATCAAAAACGCAACGGTATGCGGACTTACCCGTGCAGTAGAAAAAGATATAGAAGTAGCAGGCGCTGCCTTGAAACATGCAAAAAGAGGTAGAATTCACACCGGAATTGGCACTTCTGATTCACACATCAAAAGCAAATTCAATAGCAATAGAGAGGATATCCTCAAACGAGCCGTCCAGGCAGTAAAATGGGCAAGAAAATATACTGATGATGTTGAATTTTACGCAGAAGATGCAGGCAGGACAGACAATGAATATTTAGCAAGGGTAATAGAGGCTGTAATTGCAGCTGGAGCAACCACGGTAAATATACCAGACACTACCGGCTATTGCCTTCCTACGCAATACGGAGATAAGATTGCTTATTTAATGAACCATGTTCAAAATATTGATCGTGCAATTGTCTCTTGCCACTGCCACAATGATTTGGGATTGGCAACAGCAAATTCAATATATGGCGCCATTAATGGGGCAAGACAAATTGAGTGCACCATCAACGGGCTAGGAGAACGTGCGGGAAACACCTCACTTGAGGAAGTAGTGATGGTACTGAAACAACATAGTCACCTTGGTCTATTCACAAATATTGATGCAACCAAGTTGAATCCTATAAGTCATCTTGTATCAGACACCATGCGCATGCCCGTACAACCTAACAAAGCGATTGTTGGCGCGAATGCATTTTCACATTCCTCAGGCATTCATCAAGATGGTTTTTTAAAAAACTCCGAGACTTACGAAATTATTCGTCCGGAAGAAGTAGGTGCTGCAACATCCAAAATTGTACTTACTGCAAGAAGTGGAAGATCTGCATTAGCATTTAGATTTAAAAATCTCGGGTTTGAACTCGATAAAAATGACATTGATTCACTTTACCAACAATTCTTAAAATTGGCAGATGTATTAAAAGAAGTTGAAGACGAAAATTTAATACTGCTTGCTACTGAATTTCTGAAACAAAAAGCAGCCTAATGATTGTCAATTTATATACAGCTGCTTTGCCTATAGATGGAATTGAAGCAGAACCTACATTCTTGAACCAATACAAGTTTCCTGTGCTAAAATCCAAAATTTAAAAATACAAAATACCCAAAATGGAATTAAATAAATACAGCAAAACGATTACACAAGATGATACACAACCAGCAGCACAGGCCATGTTTTATGGCATTGGCTTAACGGACGAAGATATGGCAAAAGCACAGGTTGGTGTTGCAAGCATGGGATGGGATGGAAACACCTGCAACATGCACTTAAATGAATTGGCTGCTATCATCAAAAAAAGCATCTGGGAGCAAAATTTAGTGGGTTTAATATTTAATACAATAGGCGTAAGCGATGGCATGTCTAATGGAACAGATGGCATGCGCTATTCGTTGGTGAGTAGAGACATCATTGCAGACTCAATTGAAGCTGTATGTGGTGCGCAATATTATGATGGACTAATTACGGTGCCGGGTTGCGACAAAAACATGCCGGGATCAATCATGGCAATGGGTAGACTCAATAGGCCTTCAATTATGGTTTATGGAGGTACGATTGCACCTGGTCGTTATAAGGGCGAGGACCTGAACATTGTTTCTGCTTTTGAGGCATTGGGACAAAAAATTGCAGGTACCTTAAACGAGGCGGATTTCAAAGGAATCGTAAAACATTCTTGTCCTGGTGCAGGCGCTTGCGGTGGAATGTTTACGGCCAATACCATGGCGTCAGCCATTGAAGCATTAGGGATGAGCCTCCCCTTCTCTTCTTCAAATCCTGCGCTGAGTGAAGACAAGAAAAAAGAATGCATTGATGCTGGTGTTGCAATTAAATTACTGTTGGAAAAAGACATCAAGCCTTCAGACATAATGACCAAAGAAGCATTTGAAAATGCGGTTACAATAATTATGGCACTAGGAGGTTCTACCAATGCTGTGCTTCACATGATTGCGATGGCACATAGTGTGGGACTCACTTTAACCCAAGATGATATTCAATTCATAAGTAATAAAGTTCCTGTAATAGCAGATTTTAAACCTTCCGGCAAATACCTGATGGAAGACTTACACAATATTGGCGGAGTTCCATTGGTGATGAAATATTTATTACAAAAAGGATTTATTCACGGGCATTGCCTTACTGTTACAGGCAAGACTGTTGAAGAAAACCTTTCATCGGTAAAAGAAATTGAATTTGAAAAACAGCAAATCATTAAACCAATTGAAAATCCAATAAAAGCAACGGGACATCTGCAGATAATGTATGGCAATATTGCACAGGGAGGAAGTGTTGCAAAAATCAGTGGAAAAGAAGGTCTAAGATTCGTAGGTCCGGCTAGAGTATTCAATGGAGAAAAAGAATTAATGAACAGCATAAGCAGTGGTCTCGTTCAAAAAGGAGATGTAGTTGTAATCCGCTCAGTAGGTCCGAGAGGAGCTCCCGGCATGCCAGAAATGCTAAAACCCACATCGGCAATAATAGGAGCTGGACTGGGAAAAGATGTTGCACTAATTACAGATGGCAGATTCAGTGGCGGAACACATGGATTCGTAGTTGGTCATATTACACCAGAAGCTTTTGACGGAGGCAACTTGGCCATTATTGAGGATGGAGATACAATAGAAATTGATGCTGTAAAAAACACAATTAATGTACTCCTAGAAGAATCAATTATTAATCAAAGAAGGTCTAACTGGAAGCAGCCTCCTTTGTCTGTCTCAAAAGGAATTTTATACAAATATGCGAAGTACGTTACAACTGCAGCTGAGGGTTGTATCACTGATAAATAAATAACCATGCAAACAGAAAACGCAATCATGCCAGAACTTGATTTGAAATCACCTATAGAAATCACCGGAAGTGAAGCCGTAATGAAAGCACTTGTTGCAGAAGATGTTGAAATAATTTTTGGATATCCAGGAGGTGCAATCATGCCAATTTATGATGCACTATACAACTATAGAGATCAGTTAGAACACATTCTCGTAAGACACGAGCAAGGAGGAGTACATGCAGCACAAGGATATGCCAGAACATCTGGGAAAATAGGCACTGTTTTCGCAACTAGCGGACCAGGTGCTACAAACCTTGTAACAGGTTTGGCAGATGCATTAATTGATTCAACACCCTTGGTATGTATAACTGGACAAGTGTTTGCACACTTGCTTGGCACAGATGCATTCCAAGAAATTGATGTGATTAATATCACAACACCCGTTACCAAATGGAATTATCAAATTACCGATGCACATGAAATTCCTGCAATTTTGGCAAAGGCATATTACATTGCTGGTAGCGGAAGACCTGGTCCGGTCTTGATTGACATTACCAAAAATGCACAAGTTCAAAAATTTGATTTTACGGGTTATAACAGATGTAATCACATTAGAAGTTATAGACCAAAACCAATTGTAAGAAAGGAATATGTTGTATCAGCTGCTGATATGATAAATAATGCTGTGAGACCACTCGTAATCTTTGGACAGGGTGTTATTTTAGGAAGAGCAGAAAAAGAATTCACCTCATTCATTGAAAAAGCCGGATTACCAGCTGCATGGACCATCTTGGGATTGAGTGCCTTACCAACAGAACACCCATTAAATGTGGGCATGTTGGGCATGCATGGAAACTACGGACCAAATGTATTAACCAATGAATGTGACGTTCTGATTGCAGTGGGTATGCGATTTGATGACCGAGTGACTGGCAGGTTAGACAGGTATGCAAAACAAGCAAAAGTGATTCACTTGGATATAGACCCCGCGGAAATTGACAAAAATGTAAAAGCAGATATTCCCGTTTGGGGAGACTGTAAAGAAACCTTACCGTTAATTACAGAACTTTTAAAAAAGAATAGCCACACCAGCTGGGTAAACAAGTTCAACGAATGCATGGACAAAGAGATAGAAGTGGTTATTCAAGATGAGTTGAATCCATCAACTCCAATCCTAACCATGGGGGAAGTTATAAAGGAATTGAATCTACTCACCAATGGTGAGGCAGTGATTGTAACAGATGTAGGACAACACCAAATGGTTGCTTGCAGATACGCAAAGTTTAATAAAAGCAACAGCAGTATAACATCAGGTGGACTGGGTACTATGGGGTTTGCTTTACCAGCTGCCATTGGAGCTAAATATGGCGCAAAAGACAGAACGGTTATTGCAGTGATTGGAGACGGAGGCGTACAGATGACGATTCAAGAATTAGGCACAATCATGCAAAATAACATCAATGTTAAAATCATGATTTTGAATAACCAGTTTTTAGGCATGGTTAGACAATGGCAAGAACTTTTTCTTGAAAGACGTTACTCTTTTGTGGATATAGAAAGTCCAGATTACGTAACCGTAGCCAAAGGTTACAGAATAGAAGGTAACAGTGTTACAGAAAGATCAGCTTTAAGAGAGGCAATAAAAAAAATGCTAGATCATGATGGCGCCTATCTTTTAGAAGTAATGGTTGGAAAAGAAAATAATGTCTTCCCAATGGTTCCACAAGGTTCCGGTGTTGGGGAAATTAGATTAAAATAAAAAATATGAAACAAGAATATACCCTCAACATTTATACTGAAAATCAAGTTGGTCTCTTGACCAGAATAGCCATCATGTTTTCTAGAAGAAAAATCAATATTGAAAGCCTAAATACATCTCCTTCGGAAATAGAAAGTATACATCGGTTTAACATTGTAATTAATGAAACCGAAGAAACAGTTAAGAAAATTATTCGCCAAATTGAGAAGCAGGTAGATGTTTTGAAAGCTTATTTTAACACCAATGAAAATATTATTTGGCAAGAGCTTGCCCTTTATAAAGTGCCGACAGACATCATTACTGAAAAAGTAGAAGTTGAGCGTTTACTTAGAACTTATGGTGCGCGGGTAGTTTCCATTACGAAGGATTTTACCATATTTGAAACAACTGGACAAAGAGAGGAAACACAAAGACTGGTAAAGGTTTTGGAGCCCTACGGACTTATTGAATTTGTAAGAAGTGCTCGCGTTGCAATTATTAAAGACAGCAAAGGGTTTCATGAAAAACTGAAGGAGTTTGAAGCTTTAGAACACAAAGAGCCTATAATTAAAGATCCCATTTCAGAGGAGGAAGCCAATTCTAAAATCGTATAACAACTAAACATACAATCAAAACAACTAAACAAAGGTTATGGCAAAATTGAATTTTGGAGGAACGGAAGAAAATGTAGTTACCCGGGAAGAATTTCCACTTTCAAAAGCACAGCAAGTGCTAAAGGATGAAGTAGTAGCTGTAATTGGATATGGTATACAAGGACCTGGACAAGCATTGAATCAAAAAGAAAACGGCATCAATGTAATCGTTGGTCAGCGAAAGAATTCTAAAACATGGTATAAAGCCATTGCAGATGGCTTTGTACCCGGTGAAACACTTTTTGAAATAGAAGAGGCGCTACAGAGAGGCACCATTATCTGTTACTTACTCAGTGATGCTGCTCAAATTGCCATGTGGCCCACTGTAAAAAAACACCTTACGCCAGGTAAGGCCCTTTACTTTTCTCACGGATTTGGAATTACCTATAACCAGCAAACGGGAATTAATCCACCAGCCGATGTTGACGTATTTCTGGTAGCACCAAAAGGTTCTGGAACTTCATTGAGAAGAATGTTTTTGCAAGGAAGAGGACTAAACTCTAGTTACGCCATATTTCAGGATGCCACAGGCAGAGCGAAAGAAAGAGTAATTGCCTTAGGAATTGCCATTGGAAGTGGTTATTTGTTTGAAACAAATTTTAGAAAAGAGGTGTTTAGTGATTTAACTGGAGAGAGAGGTACTTTAATGGGTGCTATCCAAGGTATATTTGCAGCCCAATATCAGGTATTGCGAGAAAGAGGCCATTCGCCTTCAGAAGCGTTCAATGAAACAGTGGAGGAGTTAACGCAATCCCTGATGCCATTGGTTGCTGAAAACGGTATGGATTGGATGTATGCCAACTGCTCAACAACGGCTCAAAGAGGTGCGCTAGACTGGTGGAAGAAATTCAAAGACGCTACCCTACCTGTTTTCAATGAGTTGTATGATAGCGTTGCCGCTGGCAATGAGAGTCAGAGAAGTATTGATAGCAACTCTCAACCAGACTACCGTGAAAAATTGGAGGTAGAGTTAAAAGAACTCAGAGAAAGTGAAATGTGGCAAGCTGGAAAGACTGTCCGCAGTTTAAGACCCGAGAACCAAAGCAAATAAAGTAATTCTAACAACTTATACCAACCAGAGCAGCAATTATTTACTGCTCTTTTTTATACTACTAAATAGAACAGCTATACTATATTTGCGTAAATTTTACTTAGATGAACCTGCACGAATACCAAGCGAAAGAATTGCTAAAAAAATACAATGTTCTTGTACAAGAAGGTGTTGCATGCAGCACCGTTGAAGAAGCATTGACTGCTTATGAACAAATCAAGGAAAAATCAGGAAGCAGATTTGCGGTTGTAAAAGCCCAGATCCACGCAGGTGGTCGCGGTAAAGGAACTGTAAAAGAGACAGGTATTAATGGCGTCAAAGTGGGTAAAAGCACTGAAGATATCAAGGAATTTGCAGAAAAAATCTTGGGAGGTACTTTGGTAACGATTCAAACAGGAGATGCCGGAAAATTGGTGAGTAAAATTCTTGTAGCACAAGACATGTATTATGATGGCCCAACTGAAAGAAAAGAATTTTATTTGTCAATTTTATTAGACAGGGCAAAGGGCCAAAATGTTGTAATGTACAGCACAGAAGGCGGCATGAATATCGAAGATGTAGCACATAATACGCCTGAGAAAATTCACAGAGAGTTGGTTCACCCATCAGATGGCTTGCTCCCCTTTCAGGCAAGAAAAATTGCTTTTAATCTTGGTTTAAGTGGCGACGCTTTTAAAAACATGGTAAAATTTGTTACCCATATTTACAATGCCTATGTTGGACTTGATTGCTCCATGTTAGAAATCAATCCTTTGTTTAAAGCTGCAGACAATAAAATCATTGCAGTAGATTGTAAAATGAATTTGGACGAAAATGCATTGAGTAGACATCCGGATTTGGCAGCTATGCGCGACCTCTCCGAAGAGGATCCTACTGAAGTTGAAGCTGGAAAATTCAACCTGAATTTTGTTAAACTAGATGGCAATGTAGGTTGTATGGTTAATGGAGCTGGACTTGCTATGGCCACTATGGATATGATCAAATTAAGTGGTGGTGAGCCAGCTAACTTCCTGGATGTAGGTGGAACTGCGAATGCACAGACTGTTGAAGCAGGTTTCAAAATCATCATGCAAGACCCAAATGTGAAAGCTATTTTAATCAATATTTTTGGTGGAATTGTACGGTGCGACAGGGTTGCTTCTGGTGTAATTGAAGCATACAAAAATTTAGGCAACATCAACATTCCGATTATCGTCCGCTTGCAAGGAACAAACGCAGTGGAGGCTAAAAAATTAATTGATGAGAGTGGTTTAAAAGTTCAAAGTGCAATACTTTTAAGCGAGGCTGCAGATTTGGTAAAAAAAGCCGTAGCTTAAAAAGAAAAAAAATTGTTGCTTAATTATTTTAGATCCATTTTTACACTTCTCCTTTTACTGCCTTTGGCTGTTTTAGCGCAAAGGAAAAACCTTGATTTTAGATACCATATCAAGAAGGCAACAGGAATCGTACATGTTGATGGTGAAATTGATGCTTCGTGGAAGGATTGTGAAACAGCATCAAATTTCAATATGGTAACGCCTATGGATACCAGCAAAGCTTTGGTGAGAACTGAGGTAAAAATGACCTATGATAATCATCATCTTTACATCATTGCCATTTGCTACACAAAAGATGATCAATCTTTCATGGTTGAATCTTTAAAAAGAGATTTTAATTTTGGGAAGAATGATAATTTCCTGTTGTTCATGGATCCATTTGATGACCAAATCAATGGTTTCACCTTTGGCTCAAATGCTGCAGGTGCTCAGTGGGACGGATTGCTCTTCGATGGAGGAAAAGCAGATTTGAATTGGGATAATAAATGGACCTCTCATGTGAAGGGTTACAATGACAAATGGATTTGGGAAGCATCAATACCTTTCAAAACAATTAGATACAAAAACGGTATCACTACTTGGGGAATCAATTTTAGTAGATTAGACATCTCGGAAGCAGAAAAATCAAGTTGGGCTCCTGTTCCCCGTCAATTTCCAACCGCATCACTGGCTTATACTGGTCAATTGATCTGGGATCAACCCCCTCCCAAAGCTGGAACTAATATCTCAATTATACCTTATGTACTTGGAGGATTATCAAAAAACTTTCAGTCAGGCAGTCCTACCTCCTATAAAAAAGAAATAGGATTAGAGGCAAAGGTTTCAGTTACCTCATCTCTGAATCTCGACTTGACCGTAAATCCAGATTTCTCTCAAGTAGAAGTAGACCGACAAGTTACCAATCTAGATCGCTTTGAACTTTTCTTCCCTGAGCGCAGACAATTTTTTCTTGAAAATGGCGACCAAGTGAACAACTTCGGTTACAACAACATAAGACCGTTTTTTTCTCGGAGAATTGGATTAAATGCTCCCATACAATTTGGTGCAAGACTAAGTGGGAAGCTCAATAAAGAATGGCGAATGGGTTTTTTGAACATGCAAACGGACCGTGTACTTAACACAAAAACAGCAGCTCAAAATTACACTGTATTTGCTTTGCAAAGAAGGGTATTCGCACGATCAAATATTGGCCTTATTTTTGTGAATAGAACCCAAGTTCTTCGTCCAGATGAAAAAGATGTCAGTTATTTTACAAATCCTTACAATAGAAATATAGGATTAGAATACAATCTTGCATCAGCAAATAACCATTGGACAGGTAAAGCGATTTTACTAAAGTCATTTTCAAAACAGACCTCAAGTGAAGATTGGGTGCATGCAGCCAATTTACAATATTCAACAAAAAAATGGCTGGTATCTTGGCAACAGGAATATGTAGGTACAAATTTTACTGCTGATGTGGGTTTTGTTCCGCGTAAAGATTATTTCAGACTAGCGCCAGGAATAACCCGATTTTTCTTTGTCAAAAATCCCAAAATTGCTTCCCATTCTTTAAAATTAGAGTCGTTTAATTTTTATGATAAAAATTTCTCGTTCACAGAAAACACCACATACTTGGCCTATACCCTATCCTTTAGAAATCAGTCGACTTTCACACAATGGATATCACGTGACTATGTACAATTGTTACAACCTTTCGATCCTACAAATTTTGGAAAAGACACATTAGGAAGAGGAACAAAACACCAATGGAATGCGATTGGCACATCATTCAATTCAAAACCACAGCAGTTATTTACCTATAGTTTATCTACCCGCTTTGGTGGTTATTATAACAATGGAAGAAGGAGTTTTGTCAGTGCAGAAATTGGTTATCGTTACCAGCCTTTTGTAAGCCTATCTATGGCAGCAAGTGTAAATCAAATTTCTCTTCCTAGTCCCTGGAACAAGACTACATTTTGGCTTGTTGGTCCAAGACTTGATATAACTTTTACAAATACGCTTTTCTTCACCACGTTCATGCAATACAACAACCAGCAGAACAACATCAATATCAATTCAAGACTACAATGGAGGTATAAGCCTGCATCTGATCTCTTTATTGTTTACACAGACAATTACTTTCCTGCCCCGTTTAATGTAAAAAACAGGGCTATTGTAGTAAAGTTCAACTATTGGTGGAATCTCTAATCTTAAGATTTACATTTTCTTCGCATCTTCAATAAACTTGGCCAATCCGATGTCTGTTAATGGATGTTTGAGTAACCCCAAAATAGAATCAAGTGGACAAGTACAAATATCTGCACCCGCTTCAGCGGAGCGGACAATATGCAATGGATTTCTTATTGAAGCGGCTAAAATTTCAGTCTCGAACCCCTGCACAGAAAAAATATGTGCAATTTGAGAAATCAACTCAATTCCATCCCAACTGCTATCATCAATTCTACCAATAAAAGGAGAAACATAGGCTGCTCCAGCTTTTGCTGCAAGTATAGCCTGACCCGCTGAGAAAACCAGGGTACAATTTGTTCTGATCCCATGATCAGTGAACCATTTAATGGCTTTAATTCCGTCTTTAATCATGGGTACTTTAACAACAATATTCGGATGTATTTCAGCCAAGGCTTTACCTTCTTTAATCATGGACTCATAATCAGTTGAAAGTACTTCAGCACTTACATCACCATCCACGATAGCACAGATGTCTGCATAATGTTTTAGGATGTTTTCGTTTCCTTTGATGCCTTCTTTTGCCATCAAGGTTGGGTTAGTTGTAACTCCATCTAGAATGCCAAGATCTGCTGCTTCTTTGATGTCTGAGAGATTTGCTGTATCAATAAAAAACTTCATAGCGAATAATTTGTAGCAGCAAGGTAATTAAAAGCGCAAAAAAGAAATTACCGAATTATTCACAAAAAAATGGCAGGTTGATTACATCGCACCGCTCAACCGTCTACCCTTGCTACCTTCCGGTCCTGGGGGAGTTCAACAGGAGCTGGTCGTGCAAGACCTGCCAATGCAAAGATATAAAATTTTAGCGAAGGGAAGAATTGAATTGACTGCTTATTTGACGGACAGCAACGAGCTCATCGTATCTTCCTCCTAATGGTCTGTAATAAATCAAAATCAAATATTGATTTTCTGTTTCCCATGCATTTTCCTCAGTTAGCAAACTGTTGTATTCTTCCTTGGTACCTGAATATTTTTTTAAACTGTATTGGTAATCATAGTAACCTTGTTTTAAGAACATAGCTGTCTCATAAACCCCTAATGCCGAATTGAATTCCATTATTGCATCAGGATCTTTCCCATAGTTAGATAATTCTCCCATGATCACCAAATCAGCATTGGGATAAGGCATCCCATTTGGGGGCCTAAAACTAAAATGAACATTGGCATAATCTGCGTTCCAAAATGGATTTATATTTTCAATTGTTTCATTAATATAGAACCCGTTAAGGTCACGGTAAAAAAAATACTGCCGAGCCAAACGGGGAAGGTCTTCCTTTACATATAACTCAAAGCCAGTATTTGAATTTTCTTGACGTTTTATCCGATCACCTAGTAAGCGAAAACTTCTCAAATTTAACCAACGGAATTCTTTTCCAGCAGGCATTGTCATCTCGTCTTCATTGCTGTACTGTAAGATATCTTGTCTAATAAAAGTTGGCATGCTGAGCTCCAATGCATTATCCCAACGAAAATTTTGTAGCACTTTAATCTTAATTTGTTGCTGTGGGTAACGAATATCAATATTTCGTTTATCCAATTGTAATTGGAGCCTATGATGATTCAAAAACAGTTGTTGGTTACTGGGTTGAATTATTTGAGCTGACATGGACAATTTAGGCTCTACTACAAAAAACCGTTTAGTAAAAACCAAATTACTCGTATCCCCATTTAAAAAAACCTTGAGCAAATAGTTTCCCGCTTTTGTAGGCTGAAGATTGCGATCAGGGAAATTGACTTGGTAATGCGTGTATTTCGTGAGTGAGATGGCAGAGTTTCGGTAAGTAGAAATGCGAACTTGGGTGTAGCCCTTTGCATAATCAAAATAGCTCATTTGAGCTGGTTTCCAATCTGCATTGCAAAGGGTAAAAGTGTAAAAATAGTTTTTAACGCCAGCATCCATATCATCAAAATGCAGCTCCAATAGATCAGCAGAATTTAAAGTAATTATCGGATAAGCGATAGGGTCTCCAAATTTTGTAAGTTTTACCGACTTAATATTCGGCTTCATCATTGCATCTGGCTCGCGTTGAGTCATTCCAACATAATGGATGGCAAAAGATACCAAAAAGAGAAATAGCTGCTTATTCATCAGAAATATTGATTCTCGAAATTAATCAATAATTGATTTGTATTTTTACAAAACAAGCTTCCAATTTGAATTTGCCATTTTTCATAGCAAAAAGACTGATCAGTGGAGATAAAAAAGCGTTTTCCACTTTTATTCTGAGACTTTCAGTATTGGCAACAACCATTAGTGTTGCTGCCATGATTGTAGCACTATCCTTTATTAATGGCTTTCAGCAATTGATAGCCGAAAAGATTTTCAATTTCTGGGGACATATGAGGGTACAACATTTCGAGCCTGTAAGGTCAACCATTTCGGAAGAATCACCCATTTATAAAATTGATTCAGTAGAAAAAAAAATTAGCCGATTTGAAAATATTTCATCAATAGCTCCCTTCATAACGAAGTCGGCCATCATCAAATCAAATGAAACCATAGAAGGAATTCTGGTAAAGGGAGTGGATAAGAACTACCCGTTCGAAAAAATAAACCAGTTCTTGGTAAAGGGAAAATGGCCTTCTTTTCAAGACAGTTCAGTTTCAAATGAAATTGTTCTATCCAAATATACAGCCGATCAACTTAATATAGACTTGGGTCAATCTGTGTTGATCTACTTCATTCAAGAAAATGGAGAAATTCCTAAGACAAGAAAACTAAAAGTAGTTGGTATTTACAAAACTGGAATTGACGTATATGATAAAGTATACGCTATTGGCGACCTCCGTTTAATTCAGCGGTTAAATGAATGGGATAAGAGCCAAATTGGCGGATATGAAATTGATCTTTCTGATCCTGGAAAGATGGAAAAAACAGCGTTGGATTTATACAATCAATTACCAACAGGTTGGAATGCCATCACCTTGAAAGAGCTCTCCCCTGAGATATTTGATTGGCTACAACTGCAAAACACAAATAAATATATTCTTGTTGTAGTGATGGTAATTATTGCCGCTATCAACCTTATCACTTGTTTAATTATCTTGATTTTAGAAAGAACAAAGATGATTGCATTGCTTAAGGCAATTGGCGCCAAAGAAAATTCAATACAGCAAATTTTCTTGTTTTACGGCACATGGATTGCTATGCGGGGGATTGGACTGGGTGTTTTAATGGGTTTGGGAATTTGTTATTTACAGAAGTACACTAAGTTTATAAAACTCAATGAAGAGGCCTACTATGTTGATTCAGCACCAGTTGTAATTGATTATACGCAGGTACTTTGGGTGGTATTGTCAACACTGTTAATTTCAATCATAACGCTTTCGTTACCAACAATTGTAAGCCGAAAGCTCAATCCATCAAAAGCACTTCAATTCAGGTAGCTTACTTTAGAAATGTAGATAAAATAATCCCTGAAGCAATTGCTGCATTTAACGATTCTGCTTGTCCCAATTTTGGAATTGTAATTTTTTTATTGGCAAAAGCCAATACCTCTTTAGAAATACCGTTTGACTCATTGCCGATCAAAACCAATGATGGCTTTTTAAGTTCAATGTCATGAATAGACTTTCCGTTCAAAACAGCAGCATAAATCGGAATATGCTGAACCGTAGACAAAAATGCGGGTAAGCTTGTGTATATAACTTCAACATGCAGTATACTTCCCATGGCAGACTGAATGACTTTGGGGTTATAGATGTCCACTGTATCAAGCGAGCAAACAATTTGATTAATACCAAACCAATCACAGGTTCTGATGATGGTACCTAAATTGCCAGGGTCTTGAATTTGATCTAAAACAAGTGTTAGCGCATTGTCTGTTTTGTATTCATTTTGAAGTCTTGGAAACTTTACCAATGCCAACACTTCATTTGGTGTTTTATGCTGTGAAATTTTGGCCAGCTCACGCTCTTCTAAGACAATTGTCAGTTCATTTACTACCGGGTTTGGTAATTGGCGTTGAACCCAATTTTTTGTAGCAAATACCCGGTCAATATTGTCGGATGCACTCGAGATTAGTTCTTCCACCATTTTAATACCTTCAACGATGAAAAGACGCTCTTCATCCCTAAATTTTTTATGGGCTAAACTTTGAATATATTTGATATCAGATTTAGAAATCAAGGCTTTATCATTTAAAGTTTTTACTATTGTTCAGGACTGTCAAATATTTTTTTTACACTTTCCTCTTACTCAGCTTAGCAATAACCTCGTGTACGGTTGTAAGAAAATACCCCAAAGACACTCCATTCCATTTCGAAAATAACATAAATATAATTGGGGAGATCAACAAAGAGGAAAAGTCTATTCTCAAAACAAGGCTTTTTTCCCAGATTGAAGATAGTGTCCAAATCAGAACAGCATCAAAAATACCTTGGCCCTCATTTCCCTGGATTATTCCCTCTACTGTTATGGAAAATCCAACAGTTTATAATGCCAAACCCATTTCCCAGACTATGCTTAACATGAAAAACATGTTAAGCAGCATGGGTTACAGAAAAAGTAATATCTCATTTGATACCACCTTAAAAATCAAGAAAAATCAACAAAGAATTGGAGTCCGCTTTAATGTCATTATTGGTCCTCAATACAAAATTGATACCGTAATTTATGCTTTCCAGGATAGCTTATTGCAGCGCATTGTTTTAGGGTCAGCTGTAGCGTCTACCCTAAAAACAAAAACCCCGTTTAGCTATGAAATAATTGACCAAGAAATTAGCAGAATTACTGATCTATATCAAAACAATGGTTACTACAAAATTTTAAAAGAAGACATCATTGCAGAAATTGATACAATCAATATTGCTCTTTTGAATGGAGAAAGCAATCCATTTGAATATTCATCAACACTGTCGATGGCATCAACTAAACTGGATCAACCATCTGTAAAACTATATTTCCGTTTAAGGTCAAACAGAGACAGTACTCATACACAACAATATACCATAGGTAAAATAAGTATCTATCCAGATGTTAAAGCAGAGGATAGAGATACCCTACTCCCCCAATCAATTCAAGATACAAGCAGGATCAAAATTTATTCATTTTACAATACATTTAATAAACAATTTATTAGAGATAATGTACAGCTTACCCCAGGAAGCATGTTCAAGCGAGAAGATTACAACAAAACCTTGAATAACTTTAATAAACTAGGCACTTGGCAAAGTATAAATATGGTTGCTGATGCAAATAATCAAGAAAAAAAGATTGATTATGTTTTGAAACTTCAGCCTTCAAAGAAGCAATATTTTAGTATCGACTTAGAAGGAAGTAGTATTTTAAACACCTCACAACTTGTTCAAGTTGGAAGTGGGCGTGTTGGAATAGCAAATAATTTTACACTTAGAAATAGAAATATTGGGAAAAGAGGTATTCAACTTGAAAATAGTCTTAGGACAGGAGTAGAATTTAATAATTTCAAAAAAATACTATCAGGAGAAATTGCTTTAACCAATAGGCTTACTTTTCCAAGAATGGTAGCACCATTTAGTGATAAATTTAAATCCCGTTTTCAACAAGCCAAAACAGTAATTTCTGCGGATGTTTCCTATATAGATCGTTTTAGATTTTTTAGATTAAAAACATTTAACACCTTTATAGGGTATGAATGGAAGCCCAATCCAAGCACTTCTTGGCAGTTCAAACCCTTGAACTTAGAGTTTACCCAATTTAGTCCTGATAGCCTTTTTATAGAGTCTATAAGGAATTTCCCCTTACTGTTGTACACCTACAACAATGGATTGATTATTGGTATGAATGCCGTGTTTAATAAAAACCTAACGCCCAATAATTCTAAGCATGTCAGTCTCCTTAAAGTGTATGCAGAAGAGAGTGGTCTACTTGCAGGGGCTTTGTTTTACGAACAAACAAGGAACGGCAAGTATTTGAGTAACCTTTACCGATTTTTCAAATTAGACGTTGAATTCAAACATATTGTTGCCAATAAAAAAAGCAGCTTACACATGCGTGCATTTATAGGCGCAGGCTTGGCTTTGTCTACAGCATCGCGAAGAGGACAGGTGACCCTCCCCTTTTTCAAAAGCTACATGGCAGGTGGCCCAAATAGCATGCGAGGTTGGCCAATACGAAAACTAGGAATTGGATCGAACATCTTCTACGATACTGTTGCCAATGGAACTTTCAATGACAAATATGCAGACATGCAATTGGAAGGAAACCTTGAATACAGGTTCAATTTATTCCAGTTCTATGGATTTTGGATGAGGGGAGCCGTATTTACAGATATAGGAAACATATGGTTCAGGAATGATTTGGACGGATCACTAAAAAATGCAGGATTCAGGTTAGATAGACTTGGAAAAGACATTGCAGTAGCCAGTGGATTCGGTGCGCGAGTGGACTTCAACTATTTTTTATTACGCTTTGATTTGGGCTTCCCCGTAAAAGACCCTAGGTATAGTCCAACCAATATTGGCAACAGCAATATTGAGCGGTTTTACTCTCAAAGAGAGGGAGGTTGGTTTGTTGATAACCACTGGAACAAACCGGTATTTCAATTTGCTATTGGTTATCCTTTCTAATTATTTGATGGAGAAAACTGCTTTTTCTAATTTCTCTACCATTGCATAGGTAGCTGGACAATATTCAATATTTTGTTTGTGTACATGAATATAATCAACCATTTTTTTCTTTGCCAGGTGTGGAAAGCCACTACAATCAGTTGGCCTAATTTCATATATTTTACACATGTTTGTTTTGAAATCTAAAAACTGACAAGGATTGATTTTATTGGTCCAGTCTTGGTTTTTGTCTTTCACCAACCACTGATCTTTAAACTCTTTAGGCGTTTGTCCCAAGTGCGATGAAATTCTCTTGATATCCTGAACTGTAAAGGTGGGTGTCATCACTTTACAACAGTTGGCACAAGAAAGACAATTCACTTCTTTCCAAACTTCTTTGTCAATCTTTTCAGCAAGCTGATCTAGGTGAGGGGGTGCCTTTTTCTCAACTTTAGACAACACCAATCTCAGCCTTCTTTTGTTCTTTTCTACTTTTCTTTTAAAATTGCGCAGGTTGATACTATCCATTTAAATCAATAATAACTTGAATAATCAGTAATTTGAGTTACGAATTTAAAGCAATATCTCGTTCTTATCCGAATAGATAGAAAATAAACATACATGTGGGAATCTTACAAGAAAGGCTTTCTAATTCACCTCGAACTGGAAAAATCTCTTTCTCCCAATACAATTGAGGCCTATTCACTGGACCTGGGAAAACTTATCCAGTTTATCGAAATCATGCAAAAGAAAGTTGGCCCAAATGAATTAAAGTTGGCCGACCTCCAAGCCTATGTCAAGTGGATTGCTGAGCTTGGCATGAGTGAACGTTCTCAGTCCAGAATCATTTCAGGCATAAAGGCATTCTATAAATATTGCTTACAAGAAGAAATCGTCAGACAAGATCCAACAGAGCTCTTGTCTGCTCCAAAGTTAAAAAAAGCACTTCCCGACACGCTAACCTTCGAAGAAATCGAAGCCCTAATTGCCAAAATTGACCAAAGTAAACCTGAGGGGGTTCGAAACAAGTCGATGATGGAAACTTTGTACAGCTGCGGACTCCGTGTTACTGAATTGATCAACTTAAGGAGATCGCATTTGTACCTAGACATCGGCTTTGTACGTGTAATTGGCAAAGGAGATAAGGAAAGATTGATTCCAATAGGCTCGGATGCCATCAAACACCTTCAAATCTATTTACAAGAAATAAGGACCAAACAAGTAGAAAAAAAGGGAAACGAGGATGTCGTATTTCTGAACAGACGAGGCAGTAAGCTATCCCGAATTATGGTTTTTTACATCATCAAAGATTTAGCCATTAAAGCAGAAATCAAAAAAACCATCTCCCCACATACCTTCCGCCATTCATTTGCCACCCATCTGGTAGAAGGTGGTGCAGATTTGAGAGCAGTCCAGGAAATGTTGGGGCATGAAAGCATCACTACAACAGAAATCTATACACATCTGGATAGAAATTTTTTAAGAGATACGCTAAACAGATTCCATCCAGGATTCAAAAACAAATAACTTCGCAGTTCGAAACTATTGTATATGAATACTACAACATTGGGTCTTTTAAGGAAAGTTGGCATTGCAGAGGGTATTTCTTTTTTAGTTTTGCTGCTCATAGCAATGCCTTTAAAGTACATGATGGGTATGCCTTTAGCTGTTAAATATATTGGTTCAGCTCATGGTGCTCTATTTGTACTATACGTTGGGCTTGCTTATTATGCCAAAGAAGTCTATCAATGGCCCTTCAAAAAATTTCTTATGGCTTTCGTTGCAGCATGGTTACCATTGGGAACAATTTTCTTTGATGCCAGACTAAAAAAAGATCAGGAGTTATTATCTCGTAAACAGTAATCAATTTATAAAAAGTCAACAAAAATCACCAAAATGAAAAAACTATTTCTAGGTTTAGCAGCATTAGCCTTATTTAATTTTACACAAGCACAAGGGTTAAAAACACCTTCTCCTTCTACTTCACAAACAGTTAAGCAAGAATTTGGACTAGGAAGTATTGAACTATCCTATTCAAGGCCCAATACCAAAGGCAGAACCATCTTCGGTGATTTAGTGCCTTTTGGTGCAGTATGGCGCACTGGAGCCAATAGTGCGACAACACTAACTTTTTCCGAAGAAGTGATTATTGGAGGCAAAAATATTCCTGCCGGTAAATATGGCTTATTGACCATCCCAGGGGCAGCTGAGTGGACCATCATTATTACTAAACAATTGGATGTTACTTCACCATCTGCATACAAACAAGAAATGGATGTAGTAAGAGTTACCGCTCCTACTGTTGCTATGCCTTATGCAATTGAATCTTTCATGGTCTTTTTTGAAAATGTAAGTAGCAATTCTCTAGAGTTGATGATTATCTGGGGGAAAACTGCAGTGAGCCTGCCAATCAAGGTTGACATAGACAGCAAGATTATGGCTCAAATTGAGAGCTTGATGAATACAGACAACAAGCCCTATTTTAATGCTGCCATGTACTACATAGACAACAATAAAGATTTAAACAAGGCTGCAGGGTGGTTAGAAAAAGCAACTGCTCAAACGCCCAATGCCTATTGGATTTGGTACCAAAAAGCAAGATGCCTTGCACTACTTGGTAAAAAAGCAGAAGCCATGACCACTTCAATAAAATCCTTAGAATTGGCCAGAGCAGGAAAGAATCCAGATTATGTAACACTAAATGAAAAGTTACAGTCCACTTTAAAATAGTAGCCCTAAAACATTAAAAATGCCCGCTATTAAATAGTGGGCATTTTTATTTTACAAGGTAGGTTAACCAATGATCCTCTACCTGTAAGCAGATTACCTCCAAACTAACCCCTTCCACTTTGCCAAATTGTACAGTTTGTACAGCAGAATCGAATTCTTTTTTATCCTCGATTTTTATATCCTTTGCAAAATCTACTCCACCCTTACCCCACCATTTGTATACGGTCTCTTTGATAGACCAATAAAGTGTAAGTCTTGAAATTAAGCTTTGCTCATCTAAGCCACTGAGAGATTTAATTTCATCCGCATGTAAAAACTTATTCTTGATGCGTAAAACACGAGGAGTGATTTTTTCTATGTCTATACCCACGGGAAAATCATTACTCAGCACAACTGCTGCCATTTGAGTAGTATGAGATAAATTGAATTCGAATTGATTAGAAATTAACTCCGGCTTTCCCGCCTCCCCCAAAGAAATATGTTGAATTGGAAAATTCGGCTCCAAATATGTTATAAGAAATCTAGTAGCCAATTGCTGTAGACTACGGTCAGGATGTATTGCATTGGCTTGATAAGAAATGGTAGACGAAAAAAATGCTGCTTCTTCCTCTATTTTCCAAACCCCCAATTTAAATGAGCTCGTTTCTTTTAACAACAACAATGACATAGTGTAAAGTTACAAGTAAAGCCTATTTATTTTACCTGTTTACAGTTTGTTGAAAAAATTTGTTTCTTAACTAGCAAGCTATTCCGAATTTTGAACTGCAAAAAAAAGCTATGATTTTATCAGACAAACGAATTTTAGAGGAAATAGAGAAAGGGAGTATCAAAATAACTCCTTTTGAGAAATCTTGCGTTGGTAGCAACTCTTACGACGTTCATTTGGGCAAACACTTGGCCACATACAAAAACCATATTTTAGATGCCAAAGTCCATAATGAAATTGAATATTTCGAAATCTCAGATGAGGGCTTTGTTTTATATCCCCATGTCTTTTATTTAGGAGTTACACAGGAATATACAGAAACACACGAGCACGTTCCTTTCCTTGAGGGCAAATCATCAACCGGAAGATTGGGTATTGACATTCACGCCACTGCAGGCAAAGGAGATGTGGGTTTTTGTGGAAACTGGACATTGGAAATTTCTGTAAAGCAACCCGTCAAAATTTACCATGGCATGCCCATAGGACAACTTATCTATTTCCCCGTAGAAGGTGAAATTGAAGTAAAATACAACCAGAAATCAAACGCCAAATACAGTGGACAGCCTGATCGACCAATTGAAAGTATGATGTGGAAGAACAAATTTTAAATAAGAGATTGTCTGTCAAAGAACAGGTTCTTGAATACAGAACCCTATTGGTAGTGATGCGCTACCCAAAATTCCTGTCCTTTCTTGGGTTTCTCTCAATGGTTTTATTTCATTTCCCATTGTTCTTCAAAAAAAATATTCACTTCTATAAATTAATGGGGACGGGTAAAAATGGAAGTTTCGATATAGTTCCAGACTTGTCGCAATGGTCAATTATCCTCTTCTTCAACAAAGCTGAATTTCCAGATCAAGAAATTCAACACTTATCCAAAGCATTATTGGGCAATTTCATCTTGAGATGGCTCAAGTTATTTAATACCAAAAACAAGTTTTTACTACTAGAGCCTTATGCAGGGCATGGCAGTTGGGATGGAAATTCGTTTGTGCAAAATAGAAAATCTGAAATGACAGTTGAGGGGAGAATCGGGGTACTTACAAGGGCATCAATTCGACTAAATCGACTTACTGCATTTTGGAAGGCCGTACCCGCTACTTCTAAAGACATGCATAAAAACGATGGTTTTATCTACTCTATAGGTATTGGAGAAATCCCTTTGATAAAACAAGCTACCTTCAGTATATGGGAATCTGAGGCCCAGATGAAAACTTACGCCTATAAAATGAGCGCTCATCAGGAAGTAATTAAAAGAACCCGGGCAGAAAGATGGTACAGTGAGGAAATGTTTCTGCGCTTCAAAATTATAAAAACCAACCCCGAGTTTACCCCTTAATTATCCAATCATGAAGATCTTACTAACTGGTAGCAACGGTATGTTAGGTTCTTGGATTGCTGAATATTTAAGTGCAAGTACCCATGAAACTATGGCCACGGGAAAGGGACATTTTAGGCTCGCACAGTCTTTCATTCACGAAAATTTCACCTACACTACCTTAGATATAACAGATCGAGATGCAGTAATGAAGTGCATCAAAGCATTCGCACCAGACACCATAATTCATTCCGCTGCAATTACACAAGTAGATGATTGTGAATTAAATAAAAGATTTTGCTATAGTGTTAATGTAGATGGAACAAAAAATATTATTGATGCTGCAAAAGAGGTAGATGCCAGAATTTGCTATCTGTCAACCGACTTTGTGTTTAGTGGTGAAGCCGGTCCTTATCAAGAAACGGATTCCGCGGTTCCAGTAAATTATTATGGGGCAACCAAGTTGCTGGCTGAAGAGCTTGTCGGAAAAAGTGGATTACATTGGTGTACCATTAGAACCATTCTTTTGTATGGAAAAGCAGATCCCTTGAAACGCTCAAACTTCGTTTATTGGATTAAAAAAAATCTTGAAGAGGGTACTAAAATTAAAGTGGTAAATGACCAAATTCGAACCCCTACCTATATTCCAGATCTTGTAAACGGAATATTTCTCTGCCTCAACAAAGAGGCACAAGGTATATTTCATATATCAGGAGCTGATGTATTAACTCCTTTTGAAATGGCATTAGCAATTGCAAACCACCTCAAATTGAACAAAGAATTGCTTGAACCTGTGGATGCATCTAGCTTTAGCCAGGCAGGCAGGAGGCCCTTAAAAACAGGTTTTATCATCGAAAAAGCCAAAAAAGAACTGGGTTATTCACCAACAGATTTTCAAAACAGCTTGAGACTGCTTTTTTGAGGTATTGTTATTCCCTACTATAGTGTTGTGGATAAGAGTTCGCAATTCCATGCCCCAATTAACTCATAAATAACTTTAAATTATTAAATTTGCGACCAGCTAAAACCCACAACGAAAGTTTACCCTTCAAGAAACAATACCAACAACCCCATGGCAAAAAAAGTAACAAAAATTGGTGTCATGACTTCAGGAGGAGATTCCCCTGGCATGAATGCCTGCATAAGAGCTGTTGTTAGAACAGGGATTTACCACAAACTTGAGGTTTTTGGCATAACAAGAGGATACTCAGGGTTAATTGATAACGACATCCACAAAATGGAGTCGAGAAGTGTTGCAAACATCATACAAAGAGGTGGTACAATTTTAAAAACTGCGAGGTGCAAAGAGTTTCTTACACCGGAAGGAAGAAAAAAAGCCTACAACAACCTCAAAAAACTGGGCATCGATGGACTTGTAATTATTGGTGGCGACGGCTCGTTCAAAGGAGCCCAAGTTTTTTCAAATGAATTCAACATCCCTTGCATAGGAATACCGGGCACGATTGATAAGGATATTGCAGGAACCGACTTCACCATTGGTTTTGATACTGCAGTAAATACAGCCATTGAAGCCATAGACAAAATAAGAGATACGGCCGATGCCCACGATCGTCTATTCATTGTAGAAGTTATGGGAAGGGATTCAGGCTATATTGCCCTTCACAGTGGAATTGGGACTGGAGCTGAACATATTTTAATCCCGGAGCGAAAGACTGACATTGAAGCGATTATTACCTCCCTCCAAGAAAAAGAAAAAAGAAAAAAACTCGTAAATATTGTTATTGTAGCCGAAGGTGATGATTATGGAGGGGGCACAGACCTGGCAAATCTGATTAAAGAGCGGATCCCAAATTTTGACATCAGAGTTGCTATTCTTGGACATATCCAGCGTGGGGGCTCACCAACATCAATAGATAGGTTGATTGCAAGTAGAATGGGTTACTCTGCTGTAGAGTGCCTCATTGAGGGCAAAACCAATTTGATGGTAGGAATCATGAACAACAAGATGCATTTCACCCCATTAGACAAAGCCGTAAAAGCAAAGCAAAAAATAAGTGACGAATGGCTGAAGATTGTAAAAATTTTAGCCACTTAACGATATAAAACAGCAGTTTCATTTCTGCTTTTTTATTTTATTAAATTACAACCAAGACGAATGAGCAAAAACATAGACAAATACTTATATCAGCAGATGGATAATAGCGCTGGCCATGAGCATACCATTCACAGGACTAAAATAGTAGCAACTGTTGGACCAGCTTGTGATACCTCCGAAAAGTTATTACAACTCGTAAGAGCAGGTGTAAATGTATTTAGGTTGAATTTCTCACATGGCGCTCATGAAGACAAAAAAAGAATCATCGACCACATCAGAAAAATCAATATTACCGAACCCTACAACATTGCAATTTTAGGTGATCTACAAGGGCCTAAACTGAGAGTAGGAGAAATTGAAAACAATTCCTTGCTTGTTAAAGAGGGAGATATACTTACGTTCACAAACGAGAAGTTGATCGGGACAATTGAAAAAATTTATGTCTCCTACCCTAACCTTGCTGGAGATGTATTAGTAGGAAATACCATTATGATTGATGATGGAAAAATAGAAGTGGTTGTGCATGAGATAATGTCCAATAATGATGTTAAGGTAAGAGTAAAACTGGGTGGGATCATCTCCTCTAAAAAGGGACTAAACTTACCTGACACAAAAATATCATTACCGGCATTAACGGATAAGGATCTCAAAGACCTTGACTTTATCATGAAAGAACAACTCGATTGGGTTGCGCTCTCCTTTGTTAGGAGAGTTGAAGATATTATTGGCATCAAAGAAATTCTGAAAAACAACAAAAGCACTTCAAAAGTTATTGCAAAAATAGAAATGCCTGAAGCGCTTGAAAATCTAAATGAAATTATTGCCGTTTCTCATGGGGTAATGGTGGCCAGGGGTGATTTGGGTGTTGAGGTTCCCATTGAAAGAGTTCCTCTTATCCAAAGACAAATCATCAGGGAGTGTTTAAAAAGAGGAAAGCCAGTGATTGTTGCTACTCAAATGATGGAGAGCATGATTGACAAGGTAAAACCAAACAGAAGTGAGAGTACAGATGTGGCCAATGCCGTACTAGAAGGCGCAGATGCTGTTATGTTGAGTGGTGAAACTGCCACTGGAAACCACCCTGCATTGGTTGTTGAGACCATGCGCAAAATTATTATGGAAGCGGAAAGAACTGAATACCGCTACAATAGAGACGAAGACATCAAGCCTACTCCAAAATCAGCTACCTATATTAGTGACGCAGTATGCTTAACAGCCTGCAGACTTGCACACAGTACAGATGCAGATGCACTTATTGGTATGACGCAAACAGGCTATACCGGATTTGTTCTCAGCAGCTATCGACCAAAATCAAACCTGTTTGTATTCACCAAAGAGAAAAGTTTGGTTAACCAACTCAGTTTAAGCTGGGGAGTTAGGGCTTTTTTCTACGATGAAGAAGCTGGATATGATCAAATTATTGCTGATCAAATTCAAATTTTAAAAGAAAGAGGATTTATTAAAAAGGGACAAGTTGTAGTAAACACGGGGAGCACACCTGTTGAGCTTCACTTATCCACCAATACCATCAAGGTTACTGTAGTTGAATGATCAACCCAAATGGACTAACCATATATACTGATGGAGCTGCTAGGGGGAATCCTGGCAGAGGTGGTTATGGTGCAATATTAATGTGGAAGGAAGAAGTAAAAGAAATTTCACAGGGTTACACGTATACCACAAACAACAGAATGGAGTTGATGTCTGTAATTGCAGCACTCTCTTTACTCAAAAGGCCTAACCTCAATATCGAAATTTACTCCGATAGCAAGTATGTAGTTCAGGCTGTAATGGAGAAATGGTTAGACAAATGGATAGCCACAGATTTTAAAGGAGGGAAAAAAAACCCAGACCTATGGAGAAAGTACTATTCCCTATCTAGAGAACACCAAATTAAGTTTGTTTGGGTAAAAGGGCACGCAAGCAATCCTTATAACCAGAGGTGTGATGAACTTGCAACAAGTGCTGCAGACGGAAAAAATCTTATTGAAGACAGTGGGTTTAAGCCTTTGACTTAATCAGTTTCCCTGCCATTATGTAATTCGCTCCAAATAAAAATGCACCGAACACAACAGTTGCAACAACGCTGTTTGCATAGAAAGGAATCCCATCAATATAAGTTTGCATCAATCCACTGAAGGTCTTGGCACGCTGAAAACCTCCATTACCAATCCAGGTAACAAAATTTGAAGCAAGAAAGAAGAGTGTAGGTGCTGCAAATGCCCCTTTGGCAATTGAACTTAACTTAGTTGGGTTAATAAAGAATCCTACTATGGTTAAGGATCCAAACAATAAATAATTTAACCACATACCTTGATAGAATCCGCTTATTTCAAAAAGACCATTGATATATAGCAATTCATATACTACGTCGGATATCAACAAAGACAATATAGGTAGCAAAAAAGAAAGTTTCTTATCCGCAAAAACAGCTCCTCCAAATATTGCCATAGCAAATTGCGGAGCGAAACCCCAAGGACGACCAGGTATTGCCCTGTATAGCGCCGCAAGAAAAACCAACATCAAAAAAGAGCGGAATGTATATTTATTCAATTTCATATCCTGAATTTAGACAAAAATAGTAATTTATGCTACTAGAAGTGTTGAATCAGTAGCAACAGTTTTCCTCATGATGTGCATAGTTTAGATTAAATAGGTACCGTGGCAATAAACAGCTCTACTTCTGTATATGCCTTTATTGTAATCTGCTCATTAGGTTCAACAAAAAAAGCGGCTACTCCTTTTGTGGATATAGACGACTCCCCCATCCATGAAGCTTCGCCTTCCATCACAAGAAAAATTGATGGACCAGCAAACTTCAACAGCTTTTGTTCCTCAGAAAAAAGCCTAATCCGGTGTAAAGAAAAATCGCTTGATGCACTCGGATAAAACTGATCACCCACGGTATTGACAGGTATCACATTAGGTATTGTAATATCAAAAGAGGTTTGTGCCAACAACTCAGGAATATCAATGTATTTATTGGTAAGACCTGCTCTCAATACATTATCTGAATTAGACATCAACTCAATATTTTGTCCCTCTAAATACGCATGCAACAAGCCAGCACCCTGAAATATCCCTTCCCCTTTCTTTAGGTGAAGAATATTCATGAGATAGATAGAAAAGATGCCATTGTCGTATTGCCCATCTCCTGAAAGGTTAAGTATGGCGCGAGCTGCCCAAAAATCTGGTCCGCTTTTAGGCAATTTTCCATCTTGGTATAGCGGTATAATTGTTTGTGCATGCTTCTCTAAAACAAGATTAACTTCTTGCTGAGGCAAATTCAATAAATGTCTATAAAGCCCTTTTATTCCTTCTTCTTCATACAGACTTTTGAAAGGTTTCAAAAAATCATAGGTGTCGACTGTTTGTGAAATTTGGTTTGAAAAACCATGTAGAAGCCAAAACTCACTTAACGCAACCATCATTTCTGGCTTATGGTTATCGTCTTTATAGTTTCGATGTGGGGCATCCAATGCAATTCCCATATGGCTTTCGCGCTCAAAACCAATCTCAGCCATTGATTTATTTGGATGCACCTGAATACTCAACATGTCTTTTACATCCAAGATTTTAAGTAAAAAAGGCAATCCTTTAAATTTACTAGCGGTAGGATTTCCAAGATGCCTAAATTTATCAGAATTAACTAAGTTCAATAATGTTGTAGTTGCATTTTCACCTAAATGAACCATAGCCGGAGCGCCAGGATGTACCCCTAACCAATATTCAGCAAAGGGTTTATCATCCTTGTTATCTTGTCCTAAACACGCAGGCAAGAAAGTATTTCCTCCCCAGGCATAATGTTGTATTCTTCCCTCCAGTCTGTACATTTCTTAAAATTTAAATATTGCCTATTTCTATTTTCAAAGTTAATTGATTAGTACGTATGGCAAAACACAATGAAACGGGCAAATTGGGAGAATCCCTTGCTAAAAAATGGCTAGAACAACAAGATTATTTTATCAAAGAGGTGAATTGGCGCTTTGGAAAATGGGAAATAGACATTATTGCGCTTAAAGAAGAAAAACTTCATTTTATTGAGGTGAAAACCAGAAGAACGAATATTTATGGCTATCCTGAAGACTTGGTTGATAAAAACAAATTACGCTATTTTATTTCTGCTGGAACCGCCTACATTAGAAGAAACAAGGGCTTTAGGTGGATTCGATTTGACATCTTATCCATTACATTAGACGCCTTCGACAAACCAAGCTTCTTTTTAATTGAAGATGTCTACTTCTAATTATTTATTTAGAAGAGATGCAAGTCTTGTTTGCAATTCCTCCCCTCTTAGATTTTTTCCAACAATGACACCGTTTGGATCAATTAAAAAATTCTGTGGTATGCTTTGGATTTTATATTGCACAGCAACAGCATTACTCCAAAATTTTAAATCGCTCACCTGCGTCCAAGTTAATTTATCCTCCTTAACTGCTTTCAACCATGGATCTCGCGCTCTATCTAAGGAAACCCCAAACACAGTAAAATTCTTGTCTTTGTATCTATTGAAGGCATTCACTACGTTTGGATTCTCTTGACGACATGGTCCGCACCAACTGGCCCAAAAATCAACCAAAACATATTTTCCCCTGAAAGAGGACAACTTAACATCTTTACCATCTTGGTCTTGCTGTACAAAATCTGGCGCTTCAGTTCCAACAGATGCAAACTTTGCATCCTCAACCAGCTTCAATGCTGATTTTCCAAAATAATTCATTTTGGCTTCTTCAGTAATTTTAGACAATCGCTGTTCCATAACAGCTGGATCGTCATTCAACTGCATCATAACCAACAAAACAAAGGGAGCAACGGGTGAATTGTTATGCGCATTAATATACTCGTCCGTTTTTGCATTCACTTCTGAAACCACCTCACTGTAGGATTTACGAATAGCTCCATCAACATCTTTTTCGCCTGAATTTAATTTTTGTGCAAACGAAGAAAGCTTTGCAAACAAAGGATTAAAGGTTGAGTTGAATAATGCGAAATCATCATGCGATTTTGATCCCGTAACTTTTGCATTTTGTAATACAAGCAGGTCACCTTCAATTACAATATTAGATACATCTAAAAAAATCATTAACTTTTGCTGTGAATCTTTTATACTAAGTTGGTATAAGCCAGGCTCAGTAAGCATACCACTGGTCTCAAATTTTTCACCTGTAGACTTAAAAGTTGCCAATGTTGTTGGCGCCTGTTCCTCATTCCTTAAAATCAACTCAGTCTTGTCCTTTATCCCTTTTATTGTTCCTCTGATACTGAACTTTCCTCCTTGAGCAAAAGAGATCACGGGCAATGCCAAAAATACCAATAATAAATATTTCATTTCTGATGTCTAGTTTTAAGTACCTCAATTACTTCGTCTAAAGTATGTCCTTTACTGTTAAGTAAAAGTAAATAATGAAATAGCAAGTCAGCTCCTTCATTAAGGAATTTATCCTTGTTGTTGTCCTTTGCTTCTATCACCAATTCCACCGCTTCTTCTCCAACTTTTTGGGCAATTTTATTAATCCCTTTTTCAAACAGTGATTTTACATAAGAATTTTCATCCCCTGCAGACTTTCTCTCTTCTATAACTGATTCCAGATACCCAAGAAACCCTTCATGCACATTCAACTCATTCCAACAAGTATCTGAACCGGTATGGCAAACTGGACCAGTTGGTGCAGCTTTAATTAAGAGTGCATCGCCATCACAATCTAATGCATAGGAAACCAGCTTTAAAAAGTTACCGCTATCCTCTCCTTTTGTCCATAACCTAGACTTAGACCTACTGTAAAAAGTAACCTTTCCACTAGAACAGGTTTGTTCAAAAGCTTCTTTATTCATATACCCCAACATCAACACTTTGGATGTTTTACTATCCTGCACCACAGCTGGAACAAGCTTATCTAAAAACTTATCAAATGCTATATTCATCAAAACAAAATTAAATCATTTTATTCGCACAGGAATATGCTTGTTATTTAAATAGGTCTTTAAAGCTGGAATCCGAATCTCCCCAAAATGAAAAACACTGGCGGCAAGCGCCGCGTCAGCACAACCATTTAAAACATCATAAAAGTGCTCAGGTTTACCTCCACCACCAGAGGCTATAATGGGTACGCCAACTGAGTTTGATATTAGTGTGGTTATTTCTAATGCAAAACCCGCTTTGGTACCATCGTGGTCCATTGAAGTAAGTAAAATTTCTCCCGCACCTCTGCTTACCACTTCTTTTGCCCAATCGAGGCAAGTAAATTCAGTAGGTTTCCTACCCCCATTTGAGTAGACATACCATTCGCCATCAACCTGTCTCTTTGCATCAATCGCTACAACAATACACTGACTTCCAAATTCCCCTGCCAATTTGTTGATTAATTCAGGTGAATTGAATGCTGCAGTATTTATTGAAACTTTATCGGCTCCACAATCCAATAAAATACGTACATCTTCCATAGATGAAATTCCACCTCCTACAGTAAATGGTATATTAATAGTATGCGCTACTTTTTCAACAAGTGCAGAAAGTGTTTTTCTTTTTTCGTTTGTTGCAGTAATATCAAGAAAAACCAACTCATCAGCACCTTGCTCTGCATACAAAGAAGCCAACGCTACAGGATCGCCAGCATCCCGTAAATTTACAAAATTTGTCCCTTTCACAGTTCTCCCATCCTTAATATCCAAACAAGGTATAATTCGCTTTGCCAACATATTTACTTAGTTTGTAAATTGAAAGATGCCAATGCTTCTAAAGTAATTTTGTTTTCATAAATAGCCTTACCTACAATAGCCCCAGCGCAACCTATTTTCCTCAACTCAATTAAATCATCTATAGAAGAAACACCACCACTTGCTATTAGTTTTATTGTGGGAAATCGTTCAATAATTTCACTATAAAGTGAAAAAGATGGTCCCATTAACTTTCCATCTTTACTGATATCTGTACAAAAAATATTCACCATCCCAAGTTGTACATAGCCTTCAATAAAATCAAAAATATCAATCTCTGTTTCCTCTAACCAACCTCCAGTCATGATTTTATTGTTTCGCACATCCGCACCCAACAAAAATTTATCCTCACCAAATTGCTTTATCCAGCGTTTAAACGTTTCTGGGTCTTTTGCCGCAATGCTACCCACGGTAACATAATCAATCCCCAATCCTAAAATTTGTTCAACTTCGGTTTCCGTTTTTACACCTCCTCCAAAATCAATGGAAAGAGAAGTTTGTTTTGCGATTTCTTCCGAAACGTTCCAATTTACCACCTTACCCAACTTAGCACCATCAAGATCCACCAGATGAACACGTTTGAATCCTAAAGAAGCATACATCTTGGCCATTTCAAGCGGACCAGTAGCATATTCGGTTTTGGATGCATAATCACCTTCAGTGAGTCGAACACATTTTCCTCCAATGATATCGATTGCCGGAATTATTTGCATCAGAATGGTATATTGATAAAGTTTTCTAAAATCTTAGACCCAACGGCAGCACTTTTCTCTGGGTGAAACTGCACTCCATAATAGTTTCTAATGTGCAAAGCAGAACTGTAGCTTCCACAATAGTTTGTTTCAGCAATGGTATGGATGCCTTTATCTGCACGGTATCCATTCACAAAATAACAATACGCCCCTTCTTCTACACCATTGAACAGAGGCGAATTCAAACATTCAATTGTATTCCATCCAATTTGAGGAATTTTTTCTCCTGCCTGTGTGGATTTAAACTTCAGGACAGTTTCCTCAAAGAGTCCTAGACAGGTTGTGTTATTTTCTTCACTATAGGAACACATCAATTGCATACCTAAACAAATACCCAACACAGGCTGTTTTAAATCGATAAGTAGTTTATCTAATTTTCTGTCCTGCAAATATTTCATGGCTGAACTGGCCTCACCTACGCCTGGAAAAATTACCCGATCTGCAGAAAGAAGAACTTCATGGTCATCGGTAAGTGTAGCCATAATTCCTAAGCGCTCTAATGTAATCTGAACTGACCTTACATTTCCTGCATTGTATTTTAATATAGCAATATTCATTATTCTTCATTAAGAACAGCCCTCACAAAAGCTGCAGCAACAATACCTGGGTCGTTTGCGTTGTGCAAAGCCTTTATAAAAGCAGACCCAATAATTGCTCCATTTGCATGAGGCTTCACAAAATCAAAAGAAGCTTTGTCTTTTATACCAAACCCAACCAAAAACGGATTATTAAGTGCATAGGACTTTAACCTATCTAGGTAAGCCACAACATGATCAAAATCTTTTTCATTGCCAGTGGTAGAAGATGAAGAGACTGCATACACAAACCCGGAGCTAAGTTCATCAAGTTTACGAACTCGGGCTTCACTGGTTTCAGGTGTCACCAAAAAAACAAAATCAAGACCGTTACGTTTTACAATATCTCCATAAACATTTTCAAATTCATATGCGGGTAAATCTGGCAGTATTAAGCCATCAACACCTACTTGAGCAGCATGTTCACAAAATTTTTGAAACCCATATTGCAACACTGGATTCATGTACCCCATCAGAACTACGGGCAAGGTAATTTCCTGTCTAAATGCTTTTAGTTGACTAAATAATTTCTCAATAGACATGCCATTTTCAATTGCAACAGCGCTACTCTCCTGTATAACCGGACCATCTGCTAATGGATCGCTGTAGGGCATTCCAATTTCTATTAAATCAGCTCCCCCATTTTGAATGCCTCTCATTACCTCTAGGGTACTTTCTAATGTTGGGTATCCCGCCGTAAAATAAACATTCAAAACGCCATTGGGCTTTCTACTAAACAACTCTTCAATTCTTCCCATAACAAACTTTATTAAACATCTAATGCATTCATGTAAGTGTCAAGGTCTTTGTCACCTCTACCACTCAGACAAATAACATTAATATCATTTTTATTGAATTTAATTTGACTCAGCACCGAAAATGCATGGGCCGTTTCAAGTGCAGGAATAATACCTTCCAATTTAGAAATTTCAAATGCAGACTGCATTGCTTCTTGGTCTGTGGCACTTAAAAAAACAGCCCTTCCTGAAGTATATAGATGGGCATGCATTGGACCAATACCTGGATAATCTAGTCCTGCTGAAATGCTATGCGGCTCCACTACTTGTCCATCTTTTGTTTGCATCACAATACTCTTGCTGCCATGTAAGATACCAGCAACACCCAATTGTGTAGTTGCAGCACTCATACCACTATTTACGCCATGACCAGCAGCTTCAACAGCCACAATTTCCACTTGTGGTTCATCTAAAAAATGATAAAATGCTCCTGCGGCATTACTTCCCCCGCCCACGCAGGCTATAACGCGTGTAGGAAGAGAATTGCCTTCTTTTTCGAGCAATTGAGTTTTGATTTCTTCACTAATCACCGACTGAAACCTTGCCACCATATCAGGATATGGATGTGGACCTACTACTGATCCAATGATATAATGGGTATCGACAGGATGATTAATCCAATCGCGAATCGCTTCATTGGTTGCATCCTTTAAGGTTTTACTACCGCTGGTTGCAGGAATAACTTTTGCTCCAAGAATTTTCATTCTAGCAACGTTTGGTGCCTGACGTTTAATGTCTTTTTCACCCATATAAACAATACATTCTATTCCCTTTAAAGCGCACACTGTTGCTGTAGCAACACCATGTTGACCGGCTCCTGTTTCAGCAATAATTCTTTTTTTACCCAAACGAATAGCCAATAATATCTGACCAATTGTGTTGTTTATTTTGTGAGCACCAGTATGACAGAGATCTTCTCGTTTAAGATAAATTTTTGTGTCATGTTTGGCGCTGAGTCGCGCTGCATAAAAAAGAGGAGTTGGACGCCCAACATAATCTCTTAACAATTCATGGTATTCCTTTTGAAAGAGTGGATCTTGGTAGATACTCAGGTAAGCCTCTTTTAAAGTCTCTACATTTTGGTGTAGCATTTCAGGAATAAATGCTCCTCCAAAATCACCATAATAACCTTCAATGTCAGGAACAGAAAAACTTTTAACAGTCATGAGTTATTTTTTAAACTATCAACAAATTTTCGAATCAAACCCATATTTTTTATGCCCGGTGATACTTCAAATTTACTATTCACATCAACTGCATAAAGGTCTTTTTGTATACTAGCAAGCTCATGTAATTCTTTACCCAATTCAGCACCAATTCCACCACTGAGAAAATAAGGTTTGCCTAATGCTTTATTACTAACCAATTTCCAATCAAATTGTTTACCCGTTCCTCCATACTTTTCGCCCATTGTGTCGAATAAAAAATAGTCAACAACATCCCTATACGGACTAACCCTTAATTCAATATCGTCTATTGTACCTACTCTAAATGCTTTTATAACCTTTACCTGTTTTGAGATTCGCTCGCAATAGGCTGGGGTTTCCTCTCCATGTAGTTGAACCATTTCAAGTCCCCAATCCGCAACTAACCGTAGTAAATCGCCTTCCTGTTCGTTAACAAAAACACCAATTTTTCTAATGCTTATTTGCTGCGCTTTTGTTTCTGATGCTTGCATTTTATGCTTGCCTACATATCTTGGAGAATGGGGATAAAAAATCAATCCTGCATAATCAACCCCTAATAATTGGAGTTCATTTAATTGCTCAACACTTGTTATGCCACAAACCTTAATCAGCATTATAATTTGATTTGATTTATGAATTCCCCCAGGGCGCTTCCAGGATCTGTGTTTTTCATGAAGTTTTCTCCTATAAGAAAAGCTTGGTATCCGTTTTCTTTGAACAAACGAACCTGAGCAGGATCATCAATTCCGCTTTCAGCTACTTTAATATATTGAGATGGAATAGCTGCAGCCATTCGTAAACTACGCTGAACATCTACGTCAAAAGTTTTTAAGCTGCGGTTATTGATTCCAACAAATTGAACTGTATTGCAAATATGCTCAAGCTCCTCATCATCATGTAGCTCTAAAAGAACCTCCAAGCCAAGTTCATTTGCCAAATTAGAATATGAAGAAACTTCTGCTGGAGTTAAACAGGCTGCAATAAGAAGTATCAGATCTGCACCCATTGCTTTGGCCTCATGAATTTGGTATTCATCAATTATGAAATCTTTTCGAAGAATTGGAATTGAGAGCTGTTTTCTTGCTGTAATTAGGTCTTGATCACTCCCTCCAAAAAAATCAACATCGGTAAGAATGGAAACTGCTGAAGCCCCATTTTGTTGGTAACCCTGGGTTACTTCAACAACCTCTGCTTTTATATTTATATTACCCTTAGACGGTGACTTTCTTTTAAATTCTGCAATAATCCCCGAGCCTTCCCCATTTGATATTTTTGAGGAAAGGGAAAGCGGAGATCGCTGGTACATTTCAGCTTTTTGAAGCGCTGAAAGAGGCACAAGCTGTTTTTGGGATTCTACCCATTCTTTTTTTCTACTAACTATTTTATCGAGTATACTCATAACTTAAGCTTGAAGCGCAATTAATTTTTTATATACTCCAAATGCCTTTCCACCCATTAAACTTTCAGTTGCATCAAAGCGTGCAGTTTCGTAATCAGTATATTTATCGGTAATAAGCAGAGCCAACGCAGCATTAGCCGTAACAACGGCATTTTGTGCTACTGTGCCTTTCCCTTTTAAAATATTCATGAAGATTTGTGCAGCAGCTTCAATGCTTTCACCACCATGTAAATCATGCTGATTAACATATTGTTTACCCAATTGAAGTGGCGTTAAAATTGATTCCCCTGCCTTGGTAATCATTTTTACATCGGCTGTCAATGAAACCTCATCATACCCATCCAAAGAATGAATGATTGCATACGCACGGTTTTCACCTTGCAACAAGTAATTATATATACGAGAGATTTCAAGGTTGTAAACGCCTATAAGCTGAAAAGCAGGATTTGATGGGTTAACCATTGGACCTAGGAGATTGAAGAAAGTTCTAACGCCGAGGTTTCTGCGAATTGTCGCTACTATTTTTAAAGCAGGATGAAAAACTGGTGCATGTAAGAAACACATGTTGGATTCGTCAATTTCTCTTTTAAGTGCTGCTGCATCGTTTTTAAATTTGTACCCAAGCGCTTCCATGAGGTTAGATGCCCCACTTATGGAACTTGCACCATAGGATCCATGTTTGGCAACTTGTTGACCAGTACCAGCAACAACAAAGCAAGAAAGCGTTGAAATATTAAATGTATTTTTCCCGTCACCGCCTGTCCCAACAATATCCATGACCTTTCTGTCTTCAAAATCCAATGCAACACACATCTCTAAGAGTGCCTCTCTGAAACCAATAAGCTCCTGCAGAGTGATTGTCCGCATCAAGTAGACAGAAATGAATGTGCTCAATTCATATTCATTGTATGCCCCCTTACCTATATCCAGTAATACTTGCTTTGATTCACTTTGAGACAAAGTCTGGTGTTCAAAAAGAAAGTTTAAAATCTTCTTCATATTATCAAATATTAAAAATCTTGAAAAGGATTTAACCAGTTCTCAATCATAGTCTTTCCTAAAGGCGTCAATAAACTTTCTGGATGAAATTGAACGCCTTGTACATCATAAACATGGTGTTTTAAAGACATAATCATTCCATGCTCATCCCATGAGGTTACTTCTAATTCTTTTGGAAATTGATCTCTATCTATAATCCAGCTGTGATAGCGTCCAACCTCTATTTCACTATCCAACCCCTTAAACAAATCATTTTTAAAAACAGATTTCTCCAAATCTTTCTTCAACTCAATTTTGGTAGCTACTCCATGAAAAACACGGGTGAGATTAGTTAGCCTTCCACCAAAAGCTTCTCCAATAGCCTGATGACCCAAACAAACGCCTAAGATAGATTTCGATGCAGCATATTGTTTAATTAAAGGCAAAAGTATACCCGCTTCATTTGGTATACCTGGTCCGGGTGAGAGTATGATTTTATCAAACTCATTTACCTGATTAAGTGAAATTTCATCATTGCGAAAAACAGCTACTTTTTTCTTTATGATGTTCTCTACCATTTGCACCAAATTATAGGTAAACGAATCGTAATTATCCAGTATTAGAATTTTACTCACTGTTTGATTATTTATCTTTTAATGATTTCATTTTCTATTCATTTCAGTTGCAAAACCAACTGCTTTCTTTAAAGCCCCAAGCTTATTGTTCACTTCCTGCAACTCGTTTGATGGGATACTTGAGGAAACAATACCAGCGCCTGCTTGATAAAAAAGGGTATTGGCTTTACTCAGAAAACTTCTTATTAAAATGGCTTGATTACAGGTGCCATCAAATCCGATGTAACCGATGGCACCACCATAAAATGACCTTGCTGTCTTTTCATATTTATTGATTAACTCCATCGCCTTAAATTTAGGAGCGCCACTCAAGGTGCCAGCAGGAAAGGTTTTTCCCATCAATAAAAATGGATTTGCATTTTCGGGAACTGTACCAGTTACTTCACTTACTAGATGGATTACATGGGAATAGTATTTTACTTCTCGAAAATGAGAAACCTCTACATTTTCACAGATTCTACTTAAATCATTTCGAGCAAGATCCACCAACATTACATGTTCTGCATTTTCTTTTGGATCTACCAACAATCTTTCTGCTTCCAATTTGTCTGTAAGGTCATTCCCTGTTCTTTTGAAAGTACCCGCAATAGGATGTACAATCGCTTTACCGTTGGCAATGATTATTTGGCTTTCAGGAGAAGATCCCATCAATTTATATTCACCGTAATCAAAATAGAACAAATACGGTGATGGATTAATCATTCTTAAAGCTCTATACACGTTAAACTCATCACCCTTGAATTTTTGTTCAAACCTTCTACTCAATACAATTTGAAAAACATCTCCCCTAAAACAATGCGCAATTCCTTTATCTACCATCTCCAAATATGCATTATCGTTGAGGTTAGATTGTTCAGGGCCATCCAATTCAAACGGGAACTGAGGTAAATCTCTGCTACAAATGATTTTTTCTACAGCCTTTTTATCCCCTTGAATGCCTTCAACATGATTTTCTAATAAGAACAACTCATCTCTGAAATGATCAATGGCAATTACATATTGATAAAGTCTGTAACGCATCAGCGGAATCGCGGTTGTATCCGCATTCAAGAAACCATTACCCACATGCTGTGTATGATAGGGTTGCTCTGAAAATTTAATCGTTTCAAAAAATGGAATAGCATCATAACAAGTATAACCAAAAAGTCTTTGTGCAAATTTTATTTCTTTAGTTCCTTGTTCAACTTCGAAGCGCTGCATATAGCTCCATAACAAATCTGAAACTGCATCACTGGAAAATGAGGAACGGACTGGCAAAGATCCCGGATACTTAAACTCTACTTCTTCTTGATTTACAATTTCAATTCCTCCAATGGCGTTGATCGCAATAAATGAAAAACTATTCTCAGTAGTATGGTGGTCAGTACTTTCTAACAGAATTGTATCACGAAACTTATCCCTTAATCTTAAATAGATGCCCACGGGAGTATAAAGGTCAGCTGCCATTTTATGTACAGAAGTGCTCAGTTGTATTTTTTTCATTTTCTATTGAGTTAAAAAAAAAGCCCCGAAATTTCGGGGCTATAACTATGCTGACAGACAACAAGCTAGCTAGCCCTTTAGAGGGATAATATGCCAACCGTTATTTGTATTACTAATTTTCATTGGCTCAAATTTCAATTATTCTTCAAACAATTCCAAAAATAATTTGGAGCCTATTTAACATAACGCTTAATTTCTCTGTCAGATTCTCTTTGCTTGATGGATTCACGTTTATCATGGAGCTTTTTACCCCTACCTAGACCAATTTGAATTTTGGCATAGCCCCTTTCATTGAAAAAAATTTTAAGCGGAATTATTGTATACCCTTTGTCCTTTAACTTCTGCGCGAGCCTATTCAACTCTTTCTTCTTTAGCAAAAGTTTTCTCTCTCTTGTTGGGTTGTGGTTTGCATAGCTACCAAATGAGTAGTGGGCGATATGCAACCCCTTGATATAAAGTGCACCTTTATCTAGTAAGCAATAGCTGTCACTAAAACTTACACTTCCATCTCTAATGGCTTTTACCTCGGTTCCAGTCAAAATCATACCTGCATCGAATTTCTCTTCAATAAAATATTCGAAAGTGGCAGATTTGTTCCTTAACTCCATGTTGTTTTAATAAGGCCATAAGAAAAAAAGCATGATTCAGCTTGAAAGCAAGCCAAGTAACGCAGCTAATCTTTCTTTGAGCATTTTTCTATTCACAATCATATCCAAAAACCCATGTTCCAAAACAAATTCTGAAGATTGAAATCCTTCCGGAAGGTCTTTTTTGATTGTCTCCTTAATTACACGTGGACCAGCAAAGCCAATCATAGCTCCAGGTTCACCTATATTGATATCTCCTACCATTGCAAAAGAGGCAGTTGTACCTCCATATGTTGGATCTGTACAAAGTGAAATATAGGGTATGCCAGCAACAGCTAGTCTACTGATTTTTCCCAAAGTTTTTGGTAATTGCATTAACGAAAATGCACTTTCCATCATTCTAGCGCCACCGCTTTTGCTTATAATCATAAAGGGTATCTTATGCGCCAAACAATAATCAGCAGATCTAGCAATTTTTTCACCCATTACGCTTCCCAATGATCCACCAATAAAATTGAAATCCATGCAGCAAATCAACATCGAGTGACCTCCTATTTTACCTGTTGCTGAAGAAATAGAATCGTTCAATCCTGTTTTTGCATAGGCTTCATCTAACCTCTTTTTGTAAGGTTTAAGGTCATTAAAACCCAGAAAATCTATCGACTTAATTTCAGTAAATAGTTCAGTATAGTCATTGTCATCAAACAGTATTTCAAAATATTCTGCACTTCCTATTCTGTGGTGGTGGTCGCATTTTGGACAAACAGATAAGTTTTCCTTCAGCTCTATGGAAGTACAGGTGTATTTGCAAACTGGGCACATGGTCCATAAACCATCGGGTACTTCTTTCTTTTCAGCTGTAGATGTGCTAATACCCTTTTTTCTTCTCTTAAACCAGCTGTTTGAAGTAGACTCTTGCTCAGGCATTGCGCCAGACAATTGTTCGTTAAAATCTTCTTCTCTTTTTAAAGGCATCGTTTTAGATTGATGTTACAATTGCAAATATAACTTTTCTGAAACAATCGGGTTTTTAGGGATAAATACAGCACCAATTGGCATCAAAATAGTTCAGCTTGTTTTTTATTACCATCTACATCTTGCCAGATGATTTGCGTACTTTTAGTATAATCAGTAAGTTTATTCCCGATTGCTTTCCATCCCATAATCTCAACAAAATCAGCAATTTTTACCTTGGAAGTCCTGCTCTGCGCTCCCTTACCAGAGGTAATTACTGCTATTGGTTTTACTACAGTACTTACTGCTTCCAGGTAATTGCCCTCACCCTCTTTGATAAAGCTGAATTTGGTATTCATTGTTGTGGTCTCAATTTTGAAACGTTTTACGTTGAATTGTAATTTTTCTTTATCGAGGTAGATGGCAGTCACAATTTTAAGAGGATCAAATTTTTCAATTTGCACAAGCGATTCACTATCGAATCGTTGCGTGAGCTCCAGACCCGTTAACTGGTAAGTGCCGTCTTGGTAGACAGCAAAAACTGAATCTCCTGGCTGAAAACTGCCAAGATAAGACCCTTTTTCATCTGTATTCAACCTTCCAAAGACATTATCAAACCAGAGCTCTTTTCCGCCTAAAGTGGATTTCCCTGCAACTTTCAGCTTGACATTCTTTACTGGGTATTTGGTAACCTGGTTTCCCACAGAATTTCTTCCTTTGATATCAAGTACGGTAAAATCAAAATCCAATTGTTTGATTCGGGCACTGCAGTTGGGGCTCAAAACAACAACAACCGACTCTGCTTCTCCGTTTGCATTGGCTGTAAAATAATTTACCTTAGACTTATCACTTCCTTTCGTTAAATCATATTCTTTATCACGGGTTATGCCAGTAACATTAAATCGTTTGGCATAAGATATGCCCGTTTCACCATCCGTATAAATCATGTTATACGTTAGCCTTTCATCAGTTTTTTGAAAAATTGCAGCGTGAATGATCTCCTTTCCAATGTATGCCTTATCGTCTACTTTCACCACTTTCATTATGCCCCTTCGGGTGAACACGATAATATCATCCAAATCTGAACACTCTGTAATGAATTCATCTTTTTTGAGACTGGTTCCAATAAAGCCTTCTGAACGATTCATGTGTACTCTAACATTGGCAATTGCAACTTGGCGTGCCTGAATAACATCAAATGGTTTAATTTCAGTTTTTCGCTCTTTTCCTTTCCCATATTTTACCTTAAGCCCCTCAAAATAAGAAATTGCATAATCGTTCAGGTTTGCAAGGTCTAGTATCACCAATTTCATTTCTGAATCGATGTTGCTAATCTGGATATTTAATTCATCAATATCCAACTTATAAATTCTACGGACTGGCTTTTCTGTTAATTTGATGATATCCTCTCGGGTTACTTCACGCTTAAATAATTTCTTAAAGGGGCCAAAGGCATCTTGAATGGCTTGCAAAACCCGCTCCCAATCTTCGTGTTTCTTTTCTAATTCCTTGTAAATTTTTTCTTCAAAGAAAATTCGCTCAAGGGAGGTAAAGTGCCATTTTTCCTGTAACTCAGATAGCCTAATTTCTAGCTCCTGCTTGAGTAATTCTTTGGTATTGTCTGCCGACAATCTTAATAAATCAGAAACAGTAATGAACTGCGGCTTGTGTTCCACAACTACACAAGCATTTGGCGCAATACTCACTTCACAGTCCGTAAATGCATAAAGTGCATCAATGGTATTATCAGAAGATATACCAGCAGCCAATTCCACTAAAACCTCTACCTCAGCGGCGGTATTGTCTGTTACTTTCTTAATTTTTATTTTACCCTGTTCATTTGCTTTTACAATAGACTCCATCAATTGGGTGGTTGTAACCCCGTATGGAACGTCTTTTATGGCAATACATTTTTTATCAACTTCATAAATATGGGCCCTACATTTTATCCTACCACCTCTCTTTCCATCAGTATAATTAGAAACATCTATCATACCACCAGTCTGAAAATCAGGAAAAAGTTCAAATTTTTTACCTTTTAAATACTTTATTGATGCATCAATTAGTTCAATAAAATTGTGGGGTAAAATTTTTGTAGATAATCCAACTGCAATTCCTTCAGCACCTTGCGCAAGCAGCAGAGGAAATTTCACTGGCAAATGAACAGGTTCTTTCTTTCTGCTATCATAACTCAATTGCCATTGGGTGGTTTTTGCATTGAATGCAACTTCTAGTCCAAATTTACTCAACCTCGCTTCAATATACCTGGCAGCCGCAGCATCATCGCCCGTTCGAACATCACCCCAATTACCCTGGGTGTCAACCATAAGATCTTTTTGACCAAGGTTCACCAACGCATCTTGGATACTGGCATCACCATGAGGATGGTATTGCATGGTTTGACCAATAATATTGGCCGCTTTATTTAATCTTCCATCATCCATTTCTTTCATGGAATGAAGAATTCTCCTTTGTACGGGTTTTAAACCATCCGCAACATCTGGAACAGCACGCTCCAGAATAACATAAGATGCATAGTCTAAAAACCAGTTCTTATACTGACCTGATACTCCGGTATCAGTTGCAAGCTCTATGTTGAATTTCGATTTTGCCATTTTCTACTTTTTATGCCCCTGCTTCTGATACCGACTTCTTCTTTATTTCAAAGATTTTCATCCCTTTTAACTCCCCTTGCACATCCAATTGATTTGTTTTTGTCAACTCTTTTAATCTCCAAAATACAAATGCATCACCTGTTGTCTCTTTACCTTTATTCAGGAAAGCATTTACCACTTTATTTGCTTTTTGAAAATCATTACTCACAAATTTCAATAATTCAGTATCATAGTAATTCACTTCCTTTTGTACAATCTTTTTTCCCCCTTCTAACAAGCGAATCATTTTATCGTCGTCGCATATTTTATTCCATTCATCACCATCTACTTCAAACTCACTGATGGTAATGGGTCTAGCAAGTTTTTTTGCTTTTAAAAATTCTTTGGGCTGAATTTGACTAAGCCAATCTGGGTAAAAAATACTTCCTTTTTCGTTGATAAAAGGAAGATTATTCAAATAAAGCATGTGAATTCTACCTTGAAAATCTGCAAGCTGACTAACCAGCCAATAATAACCACATACATCATGCTTGTTCTGAGCAGCCCAAATCCACAGCTCCTCTTCCGAATTGTTGATTAGGCATTCTTTGATGTTAATCAAAACAGCAGGGTCGTTCACCGTTCCATCATCTACACTGTTTTCATTATCGCTACCCTGTAAAACTGTTCTCCACCACTCCTTTCTCTTTTCCAATCCCTCTGGAGAAAAAATTCCAGTGAGCGGACCGACAGCGTAATCATCTCGAATCAACAAAACATCCCCTGCCAGGGTTTCATCAAGCTCGATGACCTTCTTTAAAATCTCTACATCGGGTTCGTTAAATACTACATGTATCATACCAATCAAATTGCGTCTTCAACCGTATCCAATTCAACACGGAGGTTTGAAACTATAAAATCTTGTCTTTCTTGGGTGTTCTTTCCCATATAATATTCCAACAATTGTTGGATGTGTATTTGACTTTCAAGAATGACTGGTGTTTTACGCATATCTGCACCAATAAATCTTTTAAACTCATCTGGCGAAATTTCTCCCAAGCCCTTGAACCTTGTTATCTCAGCCTTGGCTCCAATTTTCTTTATCGCTGACTGCTTCTCAACTTCAGAATAACAGTAAATGGTCTCCTGCTTATTTCTAACTCTAAATAAAGGTGTTTCAAGTATGTAGACATGCCCATCCCTAACTAAATCAGGAAAAAACTGCAAAAAGAAGGTCATGAGCAACAGTCTTATATGCATGCCATCAACATCTGCATCAGTAGCAATGATAATGTTGTTGTACCGCAAATCATCCATCCCATCTTCAATATTCAAAGCATGCTGCAATAAATTGAATTCTTCATTTTCGTAAACAACCTTTTTGGTGAGTCCGAAGGAATTCAAAGGTTTACCACGCAAACTGAACACAGATTGCGTTTCTACATCTCTTGATTTGGTTATCGATCCACTCGCTGAATCTCCTTCGGTTATAAAAATGGTGGATTGTAGTTGTTTGGCAATATATTCTTCTTTGGCCTTGGCCGGCGGCTCCTCGTTAAGGTGAATCCTACAATCTCTTAATTTCTTGTTGTGCAAATTGGCTTTCTTCGCCCTCTCATTGGCCAATTTTTTTATGCCTGCCAACTCTTTCCTTTCCCTTTCACTCTGTTCAATTCTCTTTTTCATTGCCTCTGCTACAGCGGTATGCTTGTGCAGAAAATTATCCAACTCCCTAGAGAAAAAGTCAATCATGAAATTCTTCATGGAAGGACCTCCCTCAGCAATATATTGTGAACCCAATTTCGTTTTCGTTTGGGATTCAAAAACTGGCTCCTGCACCCTCACTGCAACTGCAGCAACAATACTTTGCCTTATATCTGAAGTATCATAATCCTTTTTAAAAAAATCCCTAATGACTTTAACAAAAGCCTCCCTAAAGGCAATAACGTGGGTTCCACCTTGGGTGGTATACTGACCATTTACAAAGCTATAAATATCTTCCCCATATTCATTGTTGTGGGATATGGCAACTTCTATATCCTCCCCCTTTAAATGTATTACCGGATACCTAAGTTCATCTTCATTTGCATTTCTGTGAAGCAAATCAAGTAGTCCGTTTTTACTAACAAATTTTCTCCCGTTGTAACTGATAACCAACCCCGCATTAAGATAACAATAGTTCCACAGCTGTTTATCTATGTAATCAGAAATGAAATAGAAATTTCTAAAAATAGAATGATCTGGCGTAAAGACCACTTGGGTACCATTGGGCTCTGTAGTTTTTAACTCCTTGTGGTCATGTAGCAATTCTCCTCGCTTAAATTCGGCAGATTTTTCTTTTCCATCACGAAAAGCCGTCACCTTAAAATACTCACTCAAGGCATTGACGGCCTTAGTACCTACACCGTTTAACCCAACACTTTTCTGGAAAACCTTACTGTCGTATTTAGCCCCTGTATTGATTTTACTTACTACATCTACAAGTTTACCTAAAGGAATACCCCTACCATAATCACGAATAACCACCTCTTTGTTGTTGAGCACCAAATCAATCTGCTTACCATAACCCATCATGTGCTCATCAATACAATTGTCCATTACCTCTTTTAAAAGGACATAGATACCGTCATCATGACTGCTTCCATCACCAAGCTTTCCAATATACATGCCTGGTCTCAGGCGAATATGCTCCTTCCAGTCCAGGCTCTTTATTGAGTCTTCATTGTATTCAAAAACCTTATTTTCTTGCTGTTTAGCCATTCTTTCCCATTGATTTAGGTATAAAAAACTAAAACTTCAGATGAAGTGATGGCGCCAAAGATAAATGAATGCCTCCTCGTTCAAAAAGGGAGGTTATCAACGCAATGTGCATAAATTGGATAAAAACCTGAAATGGCCGATGTCAAATCAATTCATTCGCTTGTTTAATGAGCTGACTTGTTCCTGCAAATTACTTACCAAATTGGCCAATTGCCCAACATCCCATCGCTGCTGCTGTGCTATTTTTGTGATCACTATCTGAGCTTGCCAAATTTCTAAAACATCAGCTGCATTTACATTGTATGGCTGAAAAGAAGTGTTATCACTGGTGAGGGTTAACTTACTCTTTGTTTTTGGGTTTCGAGAAATCCGCTTGTATACAATACCTTCACTCCTACTCAATACGATACAGGCTGCGTTTTGTTTAACATCATCCAATCCGTCTATTTTTTGGCCCACAATAATTGAACCACTTGGCGTTGGCAACATACTATCTCCAATGATTTCAAATGCCCTAAACAATCCATTACCGAGCATGGGAAGCGTAAAGGTATTCAGCTCATCAATAAATTCTTCATCGGCATAACCTGCAAGATAGCCCGCTGCTGCTTTCATAGGAACAAAATGTATGACACTGTGGTTGTCTGAACCCAGTTTTTGTTGTCTTCGTTTCGCCAAATAATCCCTCTTTGTTTCACTTAGATCTCGTCTTAATAAGTCGTCTAGACTAATTCGAAAATGATCGCTCACTATTTCTAATACATCAATCCTCGGCTCTGCTCGCTCCTCTTCATAGGCACCCAACAAGGATCTTTTAATTTGTAACGTATTCGCAAACTCTTCTTGCGTCATTCCTTTTAATTTACGCAAGTGCTTTAAGTTTTTGCCGGCATAGGACTGTGACATACTAATGAATTTGGGGCAATATACTAAATATTTTAGTTTTCAAGTTACTTTTTGCTAAAAATATTTCTCCCCCCAGAGATCCCCGGCTCAAAAATTGAAATAAATGGTACTTTTAACGTCATGACAGCAGTAAAAAAAAGCAGAACAAAAGATAAGAAAACACAGCCCATCATTCTTATTACAAACGATGACAGCATTACTGCACCTGGCATTCGTTATCTTGTAGAAGCGGTAAAAGACTTGGGACGAATTGTGGTGGTAGCACCCGATAAACCACAATCTGGTATGGGACATGCCATTACCATAGGACACCCCCTGAGGTTACAGAAATCGCATATCATGGATGGCGTAGAGGCATGGACCTGCAGCGGAACACCAGTAGATTGTGTGAAATTAGCAGTAGACAAAGTGTTACACAGAAAACCAGATATTTGTTTGAGTGGCATCAACCATGGAGCAAACCATTCTATTAATGTGATCTATTCAGGCACCATGAGTGCTGCAATAGAGGCCTCCATTGAAAATATTCCTTCTGTGGGCTTTTCACTGATGGATTATAGTCTTGAGGCTGATTTTGCCGGTGCAAAGAAGTATGCTCGGATGATTGTTGAAAAAATGCTATCAAAAAAAGCAGATAAACATCTTTGTCTCAATGTGAATATTCCAAAAGGTGAAGAGAAGCTCATCAAAGGGGTAAAAGTATGTAAGCAAGCCTATGCAAAGTATGAAGAAGATTTTGAGGAGCGAAAAGACCCTTCAGGGAAAAAATATTTCTGGCTGACCGGCGAATTTTTAAATTTAGAAAAAAGTAAGGATACCGATGTATGGGCATTACAGCATAACTATGTAAGTATAGTACCTGTTCAATATGACCTCACCAACTATATGCTGAAAAAGAAAATAGAAAAAGACTATACATGGTAATTTTCAAGAAAGACAATTTTATTTTTGGTTTAGGCATAGGCCTGATCATGCCGATCTTGAGCTTTTTTGGCTACTACTATTGGAAATTCAGTCTTTTTTCTTTCGCGCGTTTTTTATCCGCACTACAAACAAATACGCAACTGATAACCTCTTTGAGCATTCCCTGTTTGTTTCTTAACATTGTGTTGTTTACTGTATTTATAAATGGACAAAAAGACAAGACGGCAAAAGGAATATTTACAGTTTCAGTCACATACGCATTAGCTGCATTTCTATTCAAACTCTTGGCCTAATTCAAGAGAAATGTAAACAAATGAAATACTACATTATAGCAGGTGAAGCCTCTGGTGATCTACATGGTAGCCATTTAATTCAGGCCATCAAAACAAATGATGAAGGTTCAGACATAAGGGTATGGGGAGGTGATAAGATGGAAGCAGCAGGTGCTAAACTAATCAAACACTACCGCGATCTGGCCTTCATGGGTTTCGCTGAAGTCATCAGTAACCTTCCTACCATCATGGCGAACATGAAGTTTTGCAAAAGTGACATCACTACGTTCAACCCTGATGTTGTTATTTTTATTGATTATCCAGGCTTTAATCTTCCGATTGCAAAATTTGCTAAAGCCAAGGGGTATAAAACAGCTTACTACATTTCACCACAGATTTGGGCATGGAAAGAAAAAAGGATTCATACCATTAAACGTGATGTAGACAAAATGATGGTGATTCTTCCCTTTGAAAAAATCTTCTACGAAAAATGGAATTTTGCAGTCGATTATGTTGGACATCCACTCATTGAAATCATCGACCAATACCAACTGGGAATCAACAAAGAGGAAATCAAAAATACCTTGGGTATCAACAAAGCAAAAAAGGTTGTCGCTCTCTTACCTGGTTCGAGAAAACAAGAAATAACCAAGAAATTACCCATCATGTTGGAAGCCAGCAAAGACTTCCCTGAAGTTCAGTTTATAGTTGGACAAGCTCCTGGTATCACTGATGAATTCATTCAGTCATTTACAAGCAAATACCAGAATGTTACTGTACTAAAAAACAAAACTTATGACCTTCTCTCAATTGCAGACGCAGCGCTGGTCACTTCAGGTACAGCCACTTTAGAAACAGCACTATTTAGGGTTCCCGAGATTGTCTGTTACAAAGGCTCACCCATATCTTATGCAATTGCAAAAAAACTGATCAAAGTAAAATACATTTCACTTGTCAATTTGATCATGGATAAGCAGATTGTAAAAGAACTAATACAAGAAGAATTGACTACCAAAAATATTAAGTTGGAATTAACTGATTTGTTGTTTAATGAAGAGAGAAAAACAACATTTCAACAAGACACCAATGACCTTTATAAATTACTAAGTGCTGGGGGCAAAGCTTCTCAAAAAGCAGCCGATTTGATCAATCAAATGTTATAATTGATTTCTATTTTCTTAAAAAAGCTTTTACAATCATCACCACAATTGCAAATAGAAAAAGTAGTAAAGAAATTCGATTGATGCCATGCATGTATTGTACCCACTTAGAATTAGGAGTATCCGCATCTTTTTTTCTAAGATAGAGGTAGGTTGCTATTTGCTTGAGTACTCCCATAAATAATTAATTGTCGCGAATTTAAGTGGTTTCTTCCATTCCACCCTATTGTGTTAAACAGCCAACAAACTACATCCCCTGATGTCACAATTGTCTATTCTTCCCGTGATCTCAAAACTTCCATCTGCACTAAATCTTGCCAAATCGTCTGTTGCTATAAAAGCAATCGTATCCTTATTGGCCAAATCAATGATGTTGATGGCGCCTGTTCGCATTGGGAACTCGTTTCCACCCCAGATCTCAAAAGGGTCATCAACTGAACGTAACAATACTTTCATGGTAGAAGAAGTTTTGAACCAGCCGCCTCCATTGGAGTAAGCCTGCGATTGCAATTCAGTCATTCCATACTCAGCGTGTATTTTATCTACCCCTAGATGCATACACAAATAAGCATGCAATTCGCCACGTGTAATTTCTGTTCTTCGCCCTTTCATTCCTCCCGTCTCCATCACGATGGTATGTTTCAGTTGCATCTTGTACTTTTCTGCAAAATCAAGTAAGGCGTAGGTTACGCCCAACAACAAGGTAGGCTGTGCCTTAGTTTCCAACTCCAAAAGAACTGTATGCAGTTGATCTAAATCGTGAAGAAAAAACCCAGATAAGGAATGGTTACTCAACTTGATCAAATGATCAGCCATTGCAACCAAAGATGAGTTGCCTTTTTCAAGATAGGATGGCAAAACTGCGAGTATACAATAGCCAGAGGGATCTCCGAAAAATTCCCGAAAGTTTTGTTCTGCATTTTGCAAATAGTCATTTAAACTAAAAATACCATGCTTGCTGTTGATGGCACCTGTTGTGCCACTGCTTTCAAAAAAGACTTCCGGTTGGAAATGGCCTGTTTGAATGAAATGTGATTTAAAAAAAGAAATGGGGAGAAAAGGAAGCAGATTTAGACTGGTTATGGATTGTATGTCTATGGACAAGCATTCGAGGTATTGTTTGTAGAGCTGGTTTTGGCTTGACTGTACATGGAAAAGTTCCAAAGCCCTGTCTAAAAACAATGAATCCCCACCGAGGGTTAAATCTTCTTTAAAATGATATGTGCTGAATAGGTTATTCAATGGATAACTGCTAAATTTGAATAGACAACAAAGGTACATGACAAAGTATTACATCACTTTTCTACTTATCCTAATTCTCAGTGCCTGCGGGAAAGAAACATTCCAGTCGAGACCCCTTTTAAAAATTAAAAGCGTAAGTAGCACAAAGGTTCCAGTAGGAAGCGATTTTCAAGTAACCATGAGGCTCACCGATAAAGAAGGTGATTTTAGCGACACCCTCTGGATTATGAAATCAACCACAAAATGTGCACTCAGTGATTTTTCTGACTCAACACTTTACCGAATTCCTACAGAAACGCCAAGAGTAAAAAACTTTGACGGTGAAGTGCTTGTCTCTTTTTCTTACGCAATTGAACTACAACCTCGTTGTGCAAGGAACGATACGGCTGTCTTCAGTTTCTGGATAAAAGACCAAGCAGGAAACATAAGCGATACTGTAAAAACCGCTCCGATCATCATCTTCAGATTGTAAAGATTAAACCAATATAAACATGGCAAAAGCAGCAAAACCTACTGCAAAGCGAATGCTTGCAAATGAATCTTATAATTTTCTTAGAACCTATATCAATACACCATCTCCAACAGGTTTTGAATCTGGCGGACAAAAGGTTTGGATGAATTACCTCAAGCCTTATGTTGATGAAATGATGACCGATCCATATGGGACTGCTGTAGGCATCATCAATCCCAATGAAAAATTCAAAGTGGTTATTGAAGCACATGCTGATGAAATAAGCTGGTTTGTTAATTATATTTCAGAAAATGGATTAATCTACCTAAAAAGAAATGGAGGCGTAGACCACCAAATTGCTCCAGGGAAAAGGGTTTTCATCCACGGAAAAAAAGGCCAGGTTAAAGCCGTTTTTGGATGGCCAGCTATTCATACCAGAATTGCTGGGGGTGAAAGAAAAGATCCACAGCCAGCAGTTGACAACCTCTTTCTAGATTGTGGGGCAAAAAATAGAAAACAAGTAGAATTATTGGGTATTCATATTGGTGCAGTAGCTACCTACGAAGAGGGTTATGATGAACTCGCTTATGATTACTTAATTGGCCGTGCTTTTGATAACAGAATTGGTGGTTTTATGATTGCGGAAGTTGCTCGTTTGCTCAAAGCCAATAAAAAGAAACTTCCATACGGACTCTATGTTGTGAATGCCGTACAAGAAGAAATTGGACTAAGAGGGGCTGAAATGATTGCCAGAAGAATTAAACCTGATATTGCTATCATTACTGATGTTACACATGATACAACTACCCCAATGGTAAATAAAATAATTGAAGGTGATATTGCCTGCGGAAAAGGTCCCTCATTGGCCTTTGGACCTGCAGTACACAATAAATTACTTTCAGTTGTTGAAAATGTTGCAGAAAAAAAGAAAATTCCTGTGCAAATGCGCACCGTGAGTCGCAGTACCGGAACCGATACAGATTCTTTTGCTTATGCAAATGATGGATGTCCTTCTGTATTGATTTCCATACCCCTAAAGTACATGCACACAACAGTTGAGATGTTACACAAAGATGATGTGGAGAACACCATCAAACTGATGTATGAAACCCTGTTGTCGATTACACCAAAGACAAACCTGAGTTATTTTTGATTTTGTAATCGCATCGAAAAAGTGAGTTGATGTTGACTTAATGTAGTTTGATAATGAGACCTAGAATAATAGAAATTCAACCGTTTCAATTTCAGCTGCATCCCATAACTGAACCCAGTGAGTCCGTTTGACAAATTTCTCAACTTCAATTCATTTCTTCTAAGTACATTATACCCTGCCAAAAGAACAATTTTGTCTCCCAATAGAACTTCTGTGCCCAAAATAAAATGACTCAATAGTTTTTTTGCGAAACCAGATCCTTCTCTAATACCAAAGTTTTCATTTGAGAAAAGCGTATCGTTATACAAAAGATCAAATTGATGTATTCGCTGTGCTGTAACGGAAAATCTAATTGGTGCTTTTTCCAATTGCTTTGTCATTCCCAACACCAGGTCAAAGGGCAGGTCTTCTGCAATAGCACCAAAGGTATTTAACTGCATCCCCATATTTTTAGCGGCAAAGGCAATTTGAAGTTGCTTGGTTTCATCAAAATAAGACAAACCCATATCAGTAGCCAAACCAGTACTTCTAAAGGTACCGTATCTAGAATTCAACAGTTTCAAGGTAACGCCGTATCGCCACCTGCTTCCATAGGTGCGGGATGCAGAAACAGCAAGCGATTGATCATAAGACCTGAAACTACCCAGCATATTTCCAGATGCATCTGTTTGTTGTTCATCGCCATACAAAATATGCGTGAACCCAAGGGAAAAAGTAGTGTTGATTTTTTTTTGATGAAAGGCCCCCACTCCATAAAGACCCGTTACAGTTGGCGCAATATTTTGAAAACTGCTTGCAAATGAAGCATGATGCTCTTTTTTGAGTAGTGATGGATTTTCAGATAACAAACTCAGGTCAGCCTCAAAATTTGAGATGTTTCTTCCTCCTAAAGCAGCTGCTTGGGCACTGAAAGGCAGTTTCAAAAAACCGTATACAGCATTTCCTCCAAGTGTTTGTGCTTTTGCTGCAAAGCCACTAGAAAACAAAAAAAATGCAAGAATTGCCCTTTTAGACATAACCAAAATTAAACAAGCTGTTCTACAAATGAAAATCCCCCATGAAAATGGGGGAAATTCCTTAACCCTTAAAACAACCAACATAAGAGGTTTTTCCCTCTTTGATATATAAACAAACTTCGTTGTCAAATGGTTCAACGGGTTTAAAAAAATCAAACCAAGGCAATTTCAAGTACCTGCTGCATGGTTTTTACGTAATGAAACTTCATTCCTTTGATAAATTCAGGATTGATTTCTAATACGTCCTTTTCATTTTGGTAACAAAGCACAATCTCTTTGAGCCCAGCACGTTTGGCAGCCAACACTTTTTCTTTGATGCCTCCAACAGGTAAAACCTGACCTCTCAGGGTTATTTCACCAGTCATGGCAAGAAAGGGTTTCACTTTTCGGCCTGTAAAAGCTGAGGCGAGTGCAGACATCATGGTAATACCTGCACTTGGACCATCCTTGGGAACTGCACCTTCCGGCACATGGATGTGTATATTTTTCTTTCTAAAAACTTCTGGGTCAATGCCATTTTTCTTGGCATTGGCGTTGAGGTATGTAATGGCTGTACTTGCACTCTCTTTCATTACTTGACCTAAATTACCTGTTAGCTGTAAATCACCTTTTCCATCAATTACACTTACCTCTATAAACAAAATATCGCCTCCTACATAAGTCCATGCTAAACCAACCGCAACCCCCGGCATATTGGCAGTTTTGTAAATTTCATTACTGTACCTTGGTTTTCCCAGTATGCGAATTACATCTTGTTGGGTAAGTGCCATTTTTAATTTGCCTTTAATAGCCAAGTCCTTTGCCAAACTTCTCATAATGCTCGCAAGCTGTCGATCCAGTTCACGAACACCACTCTCCCTGGTGTAATTTTCAATGATATAAGTCATCACTGTTGTACTCACCTTTAGGTTATGGTCTTTCAATCCATGTAATTCCTTCTGCTTGAGCAACAAATGGGTTTGGGCAATTTTTTCTTTCTCCTCTACTGCATATCCGGTAAGGTCGATTATTTCTAATCTATCCCTTAGCGCTGGCTGAATACCTTGCAAGTCATTTGCTGTTGCAATAAACAACACCTTGCTCAGGTCGTATTCTAACTCTAGGTAATTATCGTAAAAGGTATGGTTTTGCTCAGGGTCCAATACCTCTAATAAAGCCGAAGAAGGATCGCCCCTGAAATCCTTTCCAACCTTGTCTATCTCATCTAAAATGATTACCGGATTGGATGATTTTACTTTACGCAAGGATTGTAAAATTCTTCCTGGCATTGCACCAATATAGGTCTTACGATGACCCCTGATTTCGCTTTCATCGTGCAAACCTCCTAAGCTAAAGCGTACATATTTTCTACCCAAAGAATTGGCAATGCTTTTTCCAAGAGATGTTTTTCCAATACCAGGAGGACCAACGAAACAGAGTATTGGACTTTTCAAATCTCCTTTGAGTTTCAATACAGCCAGGTACTCTAATATTCTTTCCTTGATTTTGTGCATGCCGTAATGATCATTGTCCAAAACCTTTTTTGCTTTTTTAAGATCATAGTTGTCTTTGGTAAACTCCTCCCATGGAAGATCTAGCATGAGGTCTACATGATTATATACTGTAGAATAATCAGGTGTGCTGGAATGCATTCGCTCCAACTTTTCTATTTCTTTTTGAAAAAGCTCTTTGGCTGCAGATGACCATTTCTTCAACTCTGCTTTTTTCTTCATCTCCTGTATTTCTCTATCATTGGCATCTCCACCCAACTCTTCTCTAATGCTCTTCAACTGTTGCTGAAGGAAATAATCTCTTTGTTGTTTATCCAGTTCAGTCTTGGTCTTTGTAGTTACCTTGTTCTTCAATTCAACAAACTGCAATTCCTTTTGAAGGAGTCCAAGTAACTTCTCAGCACGAAAACGCATATCACTCAACTCTAGCAATTCTTGCTTCTCGAAAAGCTCACAGTTAAGGTTACTTCCAACAAAATGAATCAAAAACGAAGGCTGCTCAATGTTTTTTAAGATGATTGATGCTTCTGTAGGAATATTGGGTGACAATTGAATAATCTGTGAAGCAAGGTCTTTGATGGATGAAACAGAAGCATCAAAAGAAGGATCATCAATGATTACTTCTTCATCAATTGCTTTTACCTCACCAATAAAATAAGGATCTTCTGATTTTATACGAAGCAGAGAAAACCTTCTTTTACCCTGTAGAATTGCAGTGGTACCACCATCGGGCATTTTAATCAATTTGATAATTTTTGCAACAGTACCAATGGAAACTAAATCATCTACCCCAGGATCTTCTACAATACTGTCCTTTTGGGCTAGCACCCCTACCAATTTGTCAGTCTTATAAGACTCTGCTATTGCTTTAATAGACTTGTCTCTACCTACGGTAATTGGGATTACCACACCTGGAAATAGAACTGTATTTCGCAAAGGCAATAAGGGTAATTCTGCTGGAATAACCAAATCATCTGCATTTCCACCCTCGTTGTCATTCAATGGAATGATGGGCATGAAATCCATATCGTCTTCCTGTTGTAAAAAATTCATCTTCAAATCCATTGCTTTTTATTTGCGCCAATATGTCATAACAACACCAAACAAAGGATGTTTCCTTTGTTCAATGCATATAGGACAAGTTTGATGCCACAAAAAATCCCAGTCGTTAGACCGGGATTCTGATACTATTTTATGATTATTTAAAGTCCCAACCCTATCCCCAACTGAAGGGTTCTACTCTTCCAGGCATCTTGGTCTGGTAATTCATTTATATTGGTCAATCCTATAGCATACCGTCCATATATTCTAAAAGCCAATATTTTAAGTTGAACACCCGCTATCATAGAAAAATCTCCAGATTTAAATGCATATTGTACATTAGTTGCTACCGAGCTTTTTTTATCTTGAAGAATACCAAACTGTGGACCAACTTGAAAGGTGATAAACTTTGAAGGTCTGATATTCAATAATAGCGGAATTGAAATATAATTTAAATTAATCTTTGTCAATTCAGGAAGTGAAGTTGAATAGAGATCTGACAAAGATGATGCAGTAGTTAAAGTGGTTTGACTCCATAAAACTTCAGGCTGAATCCCTATTTTTTCCGAAAGCATGACCTCTGCAAATCCACCTATATGGTAACCAAATTCAAATCCCTTTTTGAATTGCAATCCTGATATACCTGAGATATTTGTACCCACTTTTGGACCAAAACTAAATCCTTGCGTATTGCCCATTAAACTGGCAATAACAAACATGTTAAGAAGAATAATTCGTTTCATAGTATTGAATTTAAATGAAAAAATTTCAAGCTAAAATTAAGGTATAAGCTTTCCCCTTAGTGATAAAAAAATACTAAAAAGTGACACCTAGTGTTAAATTAAAAAAATGTGCAAACCTGTTCGTTGTAAGTGTATTAAAATAATAACCACCAAAATATCCTAATGAAAGAGAATAAGAAGATTTGTACCAGTTTAAATTTGCAGAAAATGCAAGTGTCTGTAATGAGAATTTAGACAATGTTTTGGGATTAAGATTAAACCGTTTTCTTACCCGCTCAATGTCAACCTGATCATCGTCGTCTTCGTCTTCGTCCAAATCTCTCAAAACACCAAGGGATTGAGGGGATGTTTTGTAATTCTGTAATTCTGCAATTAGATTAAGAGAAGGTACGAAGGTCAATAGATCCTGTTTGGTAATTACATTTTGAAACGAAAACGTATGAGATAAACCGACTGTAGTCGAAAAATCATTCAACTCCACTTTTGAAGTATCAATTATAAGTATATTATCTCCTCTTATCTTTAGTGGGATTAAAGAAATGTCTTGGTATCTGCCGGATGCCCAACCCAAAGCCAAGAAAGGCCTCAGAATTGATTTTCTTAATTGAGCATACGCATAAACTTCATGAGTAAAGGGTGTTGAAAAATCCTCATTCGAAACCGTCTTCACATAATTGGTGTAAGACACCCCTGCTATAAATTTTTCACCGATATAATCATAAGAGGGACTAATTGCTAACTGATAAAAAGATGGACCTTTGTCCAAAGCATCTAATTTCCTAACAAAACCAGTAGCAGTTAAGCCTAAACCTGTTTTGTGAAAATAGGATATGGATGGAAGAAAAGCCGATTGACCTGTTGATGCCTGCTGAACATTCAATGCATTGTTTTTGGTGCTGAACAACCTGTTACTGAAAGCCAAGTTTGCAGAAAAAAAACTTTCAGGCTTGTACATTGACCCCAACAAGTTTTTCAACTCCATCATCAGGGAATCCCCTTTTAACAAGTCCAATTCTGATTTCAATTCATTTTCATCAAACTTACTCACTTGCGAAAATGAAGAAGGGTGAATGGAAATAAACAGAAGGAAAATCAATACCGTACAAATAATACTATACCTCATGAGCAATGGTTGGCTGCAAAATTAGACCAATAAGACACCAAAAAGTTAAACGTGCACGAAATTTAAAAGTTAAAGCTAAGCCAACTCCAGGAGTGTAATTTCAGGCAACATCCCTACCCTACCTGGATAGCCTAAAAATCCAAACCCCCTGTTCACATATAGCTTTTGGTTGCCATTGTCATATAATCCAGACCATTGCTTGTAAACGTATTGTACTGGACTCCACCGAAAACCTGGAATTTCAACACCAAATTGCATACCATGCGTGTGCCCAGAAAGCGTCAAATCTATGTCGACATGCTCTTTGCAAACCTCTGCATCCCAATGGCTTGGATCATGACTGAGTAAAATTCTAAAGGAATGGTGTTCAGCTCCTGCATACGCTTTCTTTAAATCTCCGTACCTACTGAAATTGGCTTTTGCTCCCCAATTCTCCACCCCAATTAAGCCAATAGAAGCACCGCCCTTTTTAATGGATACATTCTCGTTTAACAACAACTTCCATCCCATCTGCGCATGAATAGATTTTAATTTATCCAGGTTTTGCACTTTGGCTTCTTTAGAAGGCCATTGGAAATAGTCTCCATAATCGTGGTTACCTAAAATGCTGTAAACGCCCAAAGGTGCTTTGATTCCGGAAAAAATTTCAACAAGAGGATCCATTTCAGTAGCCACATTGTTAACAAGATCCCCTGTGAAAAAAACAAGATCCGGCTTCAATTCCATGATCTTCTGAACCCCTTTCTCAACTGCTTTTTTATCGTCAAGACTTCCTGAATGAATGTCTGATATGTGTATAATTTTTAATCCCTTAAACGATTCCGGAAGGTTAGAAAAAGTAACTTTTCGCCGCTCTACTTTATACTTGTATTTGTTTCCAAATCCATATAAAAGTGTGCCAAATAGCCCAGAACCAACGCCAATACCCAACCAAGATAGAAAAATGGACCTTGGTATTCCATCACCTGATTGAATACCCCTGCCGTTGGCCAAATCGACTGCTTTATTGCCGCCCCACTGGAGTACCCTTCTTAGGTCATCGACTAAAAAGAACACTGAAGCCACTATTTTGGCGATGAACAAGCCAACAACTATTGCAAAAACGTAAGTACGGATAAATTTGGGTATAGATTCAAAACCAACCAAGGGGATAAAAATAAATAGCAGTACCGCCGCTACTGAGAAAGACCAATAAATGCCATGGATAAGCAACCTGGATTTAGGTGGCAATCCGTTTGTAACCAAGCGAAGTGACTGAAAAACATAGAAGTCAACAGCCAGCATCACCAAAATAAAGATCCATGATCCAAAAAGTCTTTTCATCTAAATTGTTTAAAACAGCGTGTTTATTTAAACGTTTAAATCAAGTTAGCACTAAATTAAAGATATAGTTGGTCCAAAATTGTACCGAAATTGTAAATTTGTCATCCTGTCATTCTTTATTAAATTTTTACAAATGGCTCGCATTATTGGAGTAGCAAATCAAAAGGGAGGTGTGGGCAAAACCACCACGGCCATTAATTTGGCAGCAAGCCTTGCTGTGCTTGAGTATAAAACATTGTTGCTTGATGCTGATCCCCAAGCGAATAGTACCACAGGGGTTGGCTTTGACCTTCAAAATATACAACAAAGCATTTATGATTGCATGGTTGGTGATATCCAAGCAAAAGATACGATTCTGAAGACAGAAATACCTAATCTAGACCTTATCCCCTCTCATATTGATCTTGTTGGCGCAGAATTGGAGATGATCAACTATCCCAACAGAGAAAATGTGATTAAAAACCTATTAGAAGTCATAAGAAATGATTACGACTTTATCATCATCGACTGTTCCCCTTCTTTGGGTCTCATTACAGTAAATGCGCTGGTTGCTGCAGATTCGGTTGTGATACCGGTACAGGCAGAATTTTTTGCCCTTGAAGGTCTGGGTAAACTGCTGAATACAATCAAAATTGTACAAAGCCGATTGAACCCTTCACTTGAAATAGAGGGTATATTGATGACCATGTACGATATACGTCTGAGGCTCTGCAACCAAATAGTAAACGAAGTAAGAAAGCATTTTGAAGGCTTGGTTTTTGATGCTTTAATTAATAGAAACTCAAGATTGAGCGAAGCCCCAAGTGTTGGCAAACCGGTTATCCTCTATGATGCAGAAAGTAAAGGCGCAATCAATTACCTGAACCTGGCGAAAGAAATTCTGCAAAAAAACAACATGACCAAAATTAAAGAGTCAGAAAGAACATTAAACCTAGACAATGAGCAATAATCCTTCCAATAAAAAAGAGGCCCTAAATAGAGGAATCCGATCTCTGTTGGGCAACATTGATTCAGAATTTAAAAATTCATCAGGCCTCTTAAAATCAGAAGTTGTAATTAAAACAACTGCCATTTCACGTATTGCACTAGAAGACATTGTCCCAAACCCAAATCAACCGCGACAAGATTTTGATCAAAAAGGCATAGAAGAATTATCGGCTTCTATAAAACAACACGACATTATTCAGCCGCTCACCGTAAAGCAATTGCCCTCAGGAAAATATAAACTGATAGCTGGTGAAAGAAGATGGAGGGCTGCAAAATTGGCTGGCATCAAAGATGTACCTGTATATATACGTGAAGCAGACGATCAACAAGTACTGGAATTATCGCTATTAGAAAACCTGCAAAGAGAAAACTTAAATGCAATAGAAATTGGACTCAGCTATCAGCGTCTTATGGATGAATGTTCCATGACCCATGAAGCGGTGGCTGTTACGATGGGAATGGACAGAAGTACGGTGTCCAATTATATTAGAATGCTTAAACTGCCGCCAGCCATTATTGTAGCAGTTAGAAATGGATCGTTGTCAATGGGGCATGCACGGGCGTTGATCAATGCAGGAGAAGTTGACAAACAACTGTTTGTTTACAACACAATTCAAACAAAAAAACTTTCGGTAAGACAAACTGAAGACCTTGTTAAACAACTGTATAAACCAGCAAAACAAAAAGCAAATACACCAGCAAAACAAAATGATCAATTTAAAAAAATAGAAACCCAGTTGAGCTCACATTTTGGAACAAAAGTAATCTTAGATCACCAAAAAATAGGGAAAGGAAAAATCACGCTAGAATATTATTCATTGGAAGAACTAAATGGCCTTTTAGAAAAAATGAAAGTCGAAATCTATTAATGAAACTTTCTTTTTCATATAGAAGCAGTTTTTTTATTATCTGGTTGTGTTGTTCACAATTGGTTCAGCTATCTGCACAAGAAAAAAAACCCAGCCCTCCCCCAATCAATACAGAAATAAAACAAAAAACCGATACGGTAGAAAAAAAAAGATCAGTGGCCTCAAAAGCAGCATTAAGGTCTACTATTTTACCCGGACTAGGACAAGCCTACAACAAAAAATATTGGAAAATCCCAATCGTATATGGGGTAATTGCAATCCCGGTTAGTCTTTTCAATTACAACAGCAAATGGTACAATAAAACAAGGACTGCCTACACCATTAGATCAACAAAAGATTCTGCAAACTTTAGCAAAATCGTGCCTGAATTGATTCCTCTTTCCGATGAATCTCTCCGCTTATACAGAAATGAATTCAGAAAGAATATGGACTTTTCCATTTTAGGAATTATTCTGGCCTGGGGCTTGAATATTGTTGACGCTACCGTAGACGGTCATCTTAGAGGCTTTGACATCTCAGATGAAGTAAGTTTAAAAGTAGGTCCGAAATTTTCATCAGGCAATGGACTTGGACAAATGGGTCTATCAGCAACTTTCCATTTTGGTAAAAACAAGCAAACCAAAACTACAGGATTTTAATAAATCCCCTAACTTAAACCATATGAAAATTGCACTTATAGGATACGGTAAAATGGGTAAAATCATTGAACAGGTTGCGGTTTCAAGAGGGCATCAAATTGCACTAAAAATTGATCTTGAAAATATTGATGCTTTTAATCAAGAAAATTTATCCACAGTAGACGTTGCCATTGAATTTACTAGTCCGCATACAGCTTTTGAAAATGTACTTAAATGTATCAAATTTCAAACGCCTGTAGTCTGCGGTTCTACCGGATGGCTTAACCATATTTCAGAAGTTGAGGAGAGCTGCAACAACAATGAGGGTAGTTTTATTTATGCAAGCAACTTTAGTGTTGGGGTAAATATTTTCTTTGAATTAAATAAGAAATTGGCCCAATTGATGGCAGGACAAATACAGTATGAGATTAGTATAAAAGAAATTCACCACACACAAAAAAAAGATGCCCCCAGTGGCACTGCAATAACTTTGGCTGAAGATATAATGGCCAACAACTCTCAAAAAAATAAATGGGTAAACGATCAAAGTAATAAGTTTAATGAATTGGTAATCACAAGTGAAAGAGTTGATCCATACCCTGGATTACACGAAGTTATTTATCAATCTGAAATAGATGAAATCATTATATCACACAAGGCCCACAACCGAAATGGATTTGCCCTAGGCGCAGTATTAGCGGCAGAATTTATACATGACAAAAAAGGTATTTTTACCATGAAAGATGTTTTGGGATTTGGTAACTAGGAAAATATGCTCAATAAAAAAACACAATATGCATTTCAAGCACTTGTCTATCTTGTAGAGCACAAAGACAATGGTCCTGTTTTGATTGCAGAAATTGCAGAGGAGAAGAAAATTCCACTCAAATTTTTAGAAAACATCCTATTGGAGCTTAAAAAAATGGATATCCTTGAGAGCAAAAAAGGAAAAGGTGGCGGTTATTATCTAAAACCCAATGCTAAAAAAACACCGCTAGCAAAAATTATCAGAAAAATTGAAGGTCCTATTGCCATGCTGCCTTGTGCAAGTCTCTATTTCTATGAACGTTGCAAAAACTGTGACGAAAAACATTGCGGACTTCATGATACAATGGTGTTGGTTCGAGATGCAACATTAAAAATTCTTGAAAAGAAAACCATTGCTGACTTAGTTGAAAAAAAATAAACCATATGGCCGAAGATTTAAACATAACAAAAGGATCTAAAGAAGAACAATACATCAACCTACTCCCACAAATAAGCGGATTGCTAGATGGGGAGACCGATTTGGTAGCTAACCTTGCAAATATTACAGGTGCCTTAAAAGAGCAGTTTGGATTCTTTTGGGTTGGATTTTATTTGGTAAAAGGCGAAGAGCTAGTTCTGGGCCCTTTCCAAGGTCCGGTTGCCTGCACAAGAATCAAAAAAGGAAGAGGCGTTTGTGGAACTTCATGGGAAAAAGCTGAGACGATAATTGTTCCGGATGTTGAACAATTCCCAGGACACATCGCATGCAGCAGTTTATCAAAAAGTGAAATTGTTCTTCCGCTGATACATTTAAAAAATGTTGTTGGTATACTGGATGTAGATAGTGAAGAACTGAATGGTTTTGACCATGTGGATGCAAAATACTTGCAAGAAATCATTGATTTGGTCAACTACACAAACGATTAATTTTCCCCCTCTTTTTCTGCCAACAATTCTTCTATTTCCTTATTGAAATTTTGCTTAAAGGCTTCGTGGTGAATACCTGTAGCAGGACCAGCATAACCCGCATGCGTTTTTCTTACTGTTCCATCTTTCCCAATGATGATCATCGATGGAAAGGCAATGATTGCTGTCATCTCTGGCAAAGTCTTTTCAGTCCTTAAACTATCCGCAGATCTAATCCCGGTTATAAGCATGGGATATTGAACACTAAATTTGTTCTTGAAACGCATCAAGTTTTTCCTGGCTCTTGAAAAATCAGTAGTATACTCATATGCAAGTGCAATAATCTCTACCCCTTTGCTGACATTTTTTGCATAATAATCACTTAAAAATGCGGTCTCATCCATACAATTTGGACACCATGAACCCATGATTTGTAAAACGACTACTTTATTCTTGTATCGATCATCTTCGATCCCAACCATGTTGCTGTCTAAGTCTGGAAAACGAAAATGCAATCGGTTATCGACTCCATTTAATTGCATCTGTGCAACTGTCTCATCAATAGATCCTGTGCTATCACGAATGGCTACCCAAGATTCCAAGTAGGTAGGGCCACTTGCAAAAATTCCTTTTTCAATCTTGCCATCAGCAGAAATTTTGCCAGAAAAAAAGTAAGCATGTGTGCCGTCGAACGTAGACAACACCAAAGAATCCTCTTTTACCAATCCCTCCAAATACCTGTAATCCCCTGTAGCAGTTAAAAATGTACCATTCAAACTATCCCCTTTTAACTTAAACTCTGCAATAGCACTGTATTGCGTTCCGTTGTCTTTTGAAAATACCACACTCCATCTTCCGCTTATATCCTGTGTGGGTTTACTGCCAGCTAAAATCAATCTCTCCTTACCTTCTTCAATTGTTATCGGGACTGTTTGCTCACCAGTAGATGTTTTTTTATACCATGAACCTAAATAACCCTTATTTATTTTTAATAGACGCAGACTGGCTTCAAAGAATGGTAGATTAACCAAAAGGGAATCCCCCTTTACTTCTATTTCTTCAACTAAGAGTTGCTCGCCAGCATTGGTGATTAACCATTGGATACTATCGCCGTTAATTTTTTCTTGAATATTAAATACTATTGGTAATCCATCGGCTCGTTTTATTGAAGCCCTGTAAGATGTTGCCTTTGAGTTATTTTGGTTGCATGCAAATAGACCTATTATAGAAATTGCTACAATAACAATAGCCGTAAACTGTTTCATTGGTTTCATCATAAAAATTAAATATTAGTAAACATATCACTTGTCATTTTAGGCAAATCGAATTCGTGTTTCCAATTCCAATCTTTTCTGGCAACCGAATCATCTATACTTTTTGGCCAACTGTCGGCAATTGCCTGACGATAATCCTGTTGATAGGTGATTTCAAATTCAGGGATATGGCTCTTTATTTCAGCAGCAATTTCAGAAGGAGAAAAACTCATGGAAGATAAATTGTAGGAGGTGCGCACTTGTATAGCAGCAGCAGGAGCCTCCATTAATTCAATAGTCGCCCTAATAGCATCGGGCATATACATCATGGGCAAATGTGTATCTTCTTTCAAAAAGCATTTGTATTTTTTCTTCTCCTTGGCAGCGTAGTATATCTCTATTGCATAATCTGTTGTACCTCCTCCAGGCGCTGATTTATAACTGATTAACCCTGGATAACGTAAGCTTCGCACATCCACACCATAACGATGGTGATAATAATTACACCAAAACTCCCCGGCATATTTGCTAATGCCATAAACGGTTGTTGGTTCGATGATTGTTTGTTGCGGACAATTTAATTTGGGTGAAGTGGGACCAAAAACAGCAATACTGCTCGGCCAGAATACTTTGGTTAGCTTCTCTTCTTTTGCAATATCCAAAACATGCAGAAGTGATTGCATATTTAAATTCCAGGCCAATGGAGGATTCTTTTCACCTGTAGCAGATAAAATTGCTGCCAACAAATAAATCTGGGTAATACCTTGTCTGATTACTTGCACATGAAGCATCTCTTTGTTCATTACATCCAGACTCACATAAGGGCCTGTCCCTTTTAGCAAATCATTTTCCTCCCGCAAATCAGAGGCTACCACATTTGTACTCCCATATATTTTTCTTAAAGCTAAGGTAAGTTCTACCCCAATTTGTCCGCTTGCCCCAATGACCAAAATCTTTTCTTTTTTCATATGCAACAGGTTCAGAATGCAAACATATAGATTATGATTGAACCAACATATCTTTGCACCATGCAAGCATTTCTAAAAGACCTGTTCCAGAAGCAGGAATACGACGAAAAAAGCTTTTTCCTCATAGCGGGACCATGCGTAATTGAAGACCAGGCAGTGGTAGAGCAGATTGCATCACAGGTATCTGGTCTCTGCAAGGAATTGGGCATCCCCTATGTATTCAAAGCATCATACAGAAAAGCAAATAGAACGAGCGCTTCTTCATTTACTGGTCTGGGTGATGCCCTTGGATTGGATTTACTCAAACAAACAGGAGAAAAGTTCCACGTGCCTACCACCACAGATATACATGGTGTAGATGAAGCCAAAATGGCTGCTTCTTATGCGGATATATTACAGATTCCTGCTTTTCTTTGCAGACAATCCGATCTGTTACAATCAGCTGGAGAAACTGGTAAAATTGTCAATATAAAAAAGGGACAATTCCTCAGTGGAGAAGCCATGAAATTTGCAGTGGAAAAAATTAGCAGGACTGGAAACGAAAAAATAATACTCACTGAAAGAGGAACCACTTTTGGCTACCAAGACCTTGTTGTAGATTATAGAAATATCCCAATCATGCAGGCCCATGGAGTACCTGTTGTGATGGATTGTACCCATGCCTTGCAACAACCCAACCAAACATCAGGTGTTACAGGAGGAAATCCACAAATGATAGGCACCATAGCAAAAGCCGCAATTGCAGCAGGAGCAGATGGCCTATTCATTGAAACACACCCAGATCCTTCAAAAGCATTGAGTGATGGCGCCAATATGTTGAGACTTGATCTTTTAGAAGAATTACTGA
>CAMDFC010000005.1 GCA_945897185.1 Chitinophaga pinensis
TCCTTTCGTGTCGTTGGTATGCTATTTGCAGCCGCAACTATTTTCAGTTCATGTCAGAAAGATCTAGACATTCAGTCAGCCGACATTGATCAGCTCCGTGTTCGTGGAGCAAACGGTGGCAACCTAAGCAGTCTTGCAGCAGTTGGTCGCTCAGTTTTCTTTGACAAATCAATGTCAAATCCAGTTGGTACACAGTCTTGTGCTTCTTGTCACTTACCAAGTAACGGTTTCAACGGACTAGGTGATGGACCAGGTTTTACACAAGGTATTGGTCAAGGTGCTGTTGTTGGAGCCTTTGGTGGTCGTAAAGTACCAAGTGCTGCTTATGCTACATTTGCACCAATCTTGAACATGGTAACACCTCCAGCTGATCCAGCGGATCCAGTTGCACCAGTTCCTGAGTTTCATGGTGGTCTATTCTGGGATGGTCGTGCTACAGGTTTGAGATTGGGTAATGCTGCTGCAGAGCAAGCGCTTGGTCCATTCTTGAGTGCCGCTGAACATAACGTAGCAGACAAGCAAACTATCTTAAATAACATCAAGTCTTCAAGATACTATTCTTTGTGGTTGAGTGCCTTCAATAACGAAGTGATTGATCTATCAACGCCTGCTTCAATTGATGCTAACTACGATAAAGTTGGTCGCGCTATCGCCGCTTATGAAGCTACTGCCGAAGTGAATAAATTTACTTCTAAGTTTGATGCTTATATGAAGGGACAAACACGTCTATCTTCTGCAGAAGCAAGAGGTCTTGCTATCTTCAATAACGAAGGAGAGTGTTATGACTGTCACGAATCAGTTACAGCTGATGGCATTACACCAGCACTTTTTACTGACTTCGGTTACCACAATATAGGACTCCCTAGGAATGAAGCGACTCCAAATAAGAGAATGCTTTTAGCACAAGATTTAGGTTTGGGTGCTGAATTAGAAACTGTATTATCAAACGGTCAATTTAAGTATCCTGCAGCATGGAGAGCTCAAGCTGTTGCTCAGTATGGTAAGTTCAAAACAGCTACAATTCGTAACGTAGGAGCTGGTGGAAACAGAAGATACATGCACAATGGTGTTTTCAATTCTCTTGAACAAGTAGTACATTTTTACAATACACGTGATGTAGCTGGTGCTGGTTGGACAGTTGACGGAGTGTTCAAAACATGGTCTCAATTTGGAAGAGAAGTGAATCTCAATGTAGAAATCCATGGTGCTGGAAACCTTGGATTGACTCCTCAACAAGAAGCAGATCTAGTTGCTTTCATGAAAGCGCTTTCTGATGGATGGAATGCTGGAACTGCTGTTACAACTGTACTTTAAATCTTAGATAACAAATACAATTCTGATTATATCTATAATCAAGTATCCCCCAGGTTTTCCTGGGGGATTTTTTATTGATTAAAATAGATGTTGTTATTGGCTATTTGAAGGGTGGTCAGACACCATCAATACAACTAGCTGGCGCTATTGCTTACAAAAGATATGAACTTACTGTCTGGGCTAGTTTTAAAGCGTTTTTAGATACTTCACACTGCCTTCTAAAGTACCTGGGTCAGATTCCATTTCTACATAGACCCATTTTAAACCACCTACTTTACCTGCAACAAAAAAGTCTTTCCAATCAACCAATCCTTTTTCACCTAATATGATTTGTTTATTATGGTCATTGGTTGAATAGTCTTGTAAATGTGCAGATATAAAACGACCAGGAAACTTACGGAAATAATCGGCAGCCTTGTAGCCTACTTGTATAGCTGCCACTTGGAATTGCATTTTAACATAGGCAGGGTCTAGTTGTTCTAAGATAATATCATAATCGGGTCTGCCGCCTTTTTTCTGTTCAAACTCTCCATTGTGATTATGATACCCAGCTACTAAACCAGCGCTAGTGATTTTTTCTCCAATTTTATTTAAGGTATTACATTGCTTTTTCAAATCATCCATTGTTTTTCCATCCAATCCTCCAGAACATATCATATGCTTCAATCCCATTTCATTTGCAAATGCGATACGCGCATCTAAATTCTTTTCTAATTCATTCCAAGTAAAATGTGCACTATAACAAGCTAGGCCTGAATCATTTACAATATTTTTCAATTCCTTTCCAGTATACTTTGCCAGAGCGCCAAAACTGTCGGGCGCATAGCCAAAGGGTGAACACATTTCAACATGCTGATACCCCATTTCAAAAGTCTTTTTTAAAGTACCTACGATATCTTTATTGATTTCGTCGCGAAGTACATATGACTGATAACCAATAGGGATCTTGATTCCCTTGTAATTAGTCATGGCCAATAAGGAGCTAGGTAGGTTAGAGAGGATACCTACTGCAGCTAAACTAGCCGTGCTATTTTCAATGAATTTTCTTCTGTTCATAAAATTGTTTTTATAAATGATAATTATAAGGTAAAATATTTTTATCTAAATTTAAGGAGGGCCTCTCTTTTTTCTTTGCAGTCTTCTAAATTATTTACACTTTAATTGAAACTGTCATGGCTAAGAAATTAAATCGCAGAAAGTTTATCGGCAACACTGTAGCAGCTTCCATTGCAGCCACCATTGTTCCAAGGCATGTTTTAGGAGGCAAGGGCTATATTGCGCCAAGTGACAAGCTTACAATGGCTTATATAGGTTGCGGCACGCAGGGTATTCGCGAATTAATCGACTTGCTTAAAAACCCCAAAGTGCAAATTGTTTCAGTTTGCGATCCTAATAAGTTCAGTACCAACTATCGTGACTGGTCAACCGATCAAATTAGAAATTTAGTGAGAGAGGCCACTGGTAATTCCAATTGGGGTGCTACCTTAAATGGTATACCAGGAGGAAGAGATGTTGGTCAAGAAATGGTGAATGGGTATTATGCAAGAACCAATGCAACAAATACAAAGAAGGCCTGTAGTTCTTATGAAGACTTTAGAGAATTATTAGATAAAGAAAAGGATTTTGATGCAGTTAAAATAATGACACCCGATCATTTGCATGGTACTATTTCTATTGCTGCAATGAATAAAGGCAAACATGTAGTGATACATAAACCTATTGCCAACAGAATGTATGAAGCAAGGTTAACTATTGAAACAGCAAGGAAGACAGGCGTAAGCACTCATTTAATAGCGTATTCAAATGTTCAAGGTAATCAGAACTTGAAAAGAATGTTAGAAGATGGAGTGATTGGTAATTTACAAGAAATACACAATTGGTCTAACAGACCTGTCTGGCCTCAGTTCACTAGAAATCCAATAGAGCGTATGCCTATTCCTGAAGGAATGAATTGGGATTTATGGTTAGGGCCAGTACCAGATAGGGCTTATCATTTAGATTATACCCATATGACATTTAGAGGTTGGTATGATTTTGGAGGCGGCACCATTGCAGATATGGGTCACTATAGTTTATGGCCACTTTTTTTAACGCTTGGCATTGATACACCACCTATAAGTGCAGAGGCCTGCGGTACCGCGAATCGTGAAATTGTAAATCAAGTCAGTCAAGGTATTGAAAATGATGTAGCCTTTCCATATAGCTCTATGGTAAAATTTAAATTCCCTGCACAAAAAACATTACCTGCATTTAATTTATTTTGGTATGATGGAGGTATGCGACCAGCCATTCCAGATGAAGTAGAAAATATAAATGCAGAACTACCCATAGAAGGAATGATGTTTGTGGGAGATAAAGGAAAAATAGTAGCGGGATTTAATTGTGAAAATCCAACCCTTATTCCTAATGCAAAAATGGTGGCCTATATGAAAGATAAAATAAGGCCTGCTGAAAAAAGAGAAGCACCTAATGATATTTGGATTGACGCCTTTATGAATAAACAAGAATCGCCAGGTAGCTTTTTAAAAGCAAATGCAATTACAGAAACTATTTTATTAGGAGGTGTAGCTTTAAGAACGGGTAAGCGTATTTATTATGATAGTGAAAACATGAAAATTACCAATAACGCTGCTGCGAATAAATATTTTTATAGAGAGTATAGAAAGGGCTGGGAGTTATAGCGCTGTGAATGCCTTTACACATTCTGCTACACCAAATAAAAAACCCCTTGAAAATCAAGGGGTTAATTTTTAGAATGCGGACCGGATGGGGAATTTGAACCTTGTACTAACTAATCCTATAATGATGAAACACTTGAATATAAAAGGTTTAGTTTTATACTGTTCTTATCTAAACAGGTCTAAATTGACTTAAATAGGGGGTAGTAGCTGCGGGTTTTTCTTAAACATTAATCTAACTTTAATAACAACAATAGATTATGATGTTTTTAATAAAATGGTTTTTGTGTCTTTTCTCAATTAAATTAGATAACGGTATTTTTTAAATTCTTTAAATATCAATAAAATGATCTCTCAAAAAATGATAAAAGTTTGTGTAATGTTATTTGGTACAGTACTTTTTTCAAATGTACAGGCACAAGTACCTGGAGCTAAAATTGGTTCCTTTGATCAGTTCACTAATGTTGGTGGACCTAAAATAGCCGGCGCAGCAAGTTACTACGAGCCATCGCAAATCTATCTTCTTTCCGGTGCAGGTGCAAACATATGGTTTGGGCAAGACAGCTTTGCTTTATTAAGTAAAAAAATGAATGGCGATTTTATTTTGCAAACACAGGTAAAATTTATTGGAGATGGTCACGAGCCTCACCGTAAAGCCGGACTTATGATAAGAAGTTCTACTGCCAGTAATTCTCCTGTGGTGGTTTGTACAGTTCATGGCGATGGTTTAACTGCTTTTCAATACCGCAATGCCGTAGGTGGAATTATGAAAGAAATAAAGTTGACTATTAAAGCACCGGATGTATTGCAGCTGGAGAAAAAAGGAAACACTTACACAATGTCGGTAGCCCGTTTTGGAGAAACCTACCAGGTAGAAAAACTGGATAGTATTGACTTGGGTGTAAATTTAATTGCAGGTTTGTACGTGTGTGCTCATACCAATGAATTTTCAGAAAAAGCAGAATTTAGTAATACTAGAATTTTTAACCCTGCACCGGATAGTTTGATACAATACAAAACATATATTGGTAGTGCATTGGAAATTATAGATGTTGTCAGCGGCCACAGGGAAGTAATTGCCAGCAATCCCGGCTCTTTTCAGGCACCCAACTGGACACCTGATGGTAAAACACTCATTTATAATGAAACTGGTAAATTATACAATTTTGACTTGGCAACAAGAATGGCAACTGTTTTAAACACTGACTTTGCAAATAAAAATAATAACGATCATGTACTAACCTTTGATGGAAAACAAATGGGCATCAGTAGTGAACAGCCGGAAACTGAAGGTCAGTCTGCGGTTTACACTTTGCCTGTAACTGGTGGGGTACCTAAAAAAATTACCGATAAAACGCCGTCTTATTTACATGGCTGGTCGCCTGATAATCAATACCTGATTTATACCGGTGAACGAAACGGCGAACTTGATATTTATAAAATTTCTAAAGATGGCGGTAATGAAATACAATTGACCAATACTAAAGGCTTGGATGATGGATCAGAATTTTCACCCGATGGAAAATATATTTATTTCAATTCAACCCGTACCGGTAAAATGCAAATTTGGCGAATGGACCCTGATGGCAAAAATCAGATCCAGCTAACATTTGATGAAATGAATAATTGGTTTCCTCATATTTCACCCGATAATAAATGGATGGTATTTATTTCTTTTCCCAAAGAAGTGCCTGCCGATAAACATCCGTTTTACCAAAGAGTGTATTTACGTATGATGCCGGTTGCTGGCGGCGAAGTAAAAGTGATAGCCTATTTATATGGCGGGCAGGGAACCATTAATGTGCCCAGCTGGTCGCCTGATGGTAAAAAAATTGCTTTTGTGAGTAATGGTATTTTTTAATTAACAAAAATAAAAATGAAAAAGTCTTACTTCAGGCTGGTACTAAATAAAAAAGTAGATCTTGAAATCTAAAAATATAATTATACTTATTTCTTTTATTCAATTGGTTTTTTGCTAAACAAATTTTGCACAAGACATAAGAAATTATTAACCCTACAACGATATGTCAAAAGTGGTACCGTAGAACACTCCCTAATGATAAAACAAAATTAAATTCAGAGAGGCTAAAAATATCTTATAATTTTTTTCCTTATTAGTATTTTTAAAAGGCAGAATTATTGTCTAACGTCAGCATAAAGTGGACTGAAAAAGCCAAAGAAATACAATCGATTGTAAGTTGCAAAATCCGAGTTTCTTCAATTTTATAGAAAAACGCTACCGAGGAGCAAAGATCCAAAGGTTAAGATTTGGCAGATTTTGTTTTGGTTACGGATAAAACTTCCGGGTTTGCTTTAACTGATAAAGAGGGGTACCCAATTATTTGGGATACATCATTTATTATTCAATAGGAATTGAGGGTAATTCATTTGAAATTGTAGATTGAGCACTTGTTGTATTTATACTTTTTTCGTTTTTTATCTTATCTTTTTTTCTTAATGATTTGGCTATTTTTTTCTTTGCTTCATCAGATTCTTCACCTTCATTAATTTCTCTTTTTATTACGCCATTAAATAGCACCTTTTCAATATCTTCATTTGTTACTTTTAAATCAGGGTAAATACATTTCAATTCTTTCTTTATGGTACTCAAAACGGATTCAGTATAAAGAAGATTACCTATCATAAACTTATTTGTTGTCTGTTTTTGGACATAAAGGTTTTCCAGGCTATTTTTCAAGATACCTTCCTTGGAAATATTGAATAGTAATTCAATGTCATCCATTGATTTACTTTTAATTTGCAAAAATTCAAATTGGAAGACTGGTATATGCTGAATAGGTTTGGTGAATAACAATTTGTAAACTCTCCAAGTAACACCATTTGTAAGAATTACCCAATCAATACCTCTATTTGCGCCATAGTCAACTGCTTGTTTTACGTGTTGGTCTTTTAAGTCTATGCCAACTGCTTTTGCTTCAATTATTATTGAAATATTGCCATTTACTTTTACTGCTAAATCGCAAAAAGTCCCACGAATTGAATGCTCTGTTGTGATGTCTGTATATTTATCAAATCCGAGGATGTCTGATAATATACCAGTTAAAAGGACGACAGTATCTGATTCATTCGCATCTCTGATTTTAGCAGATTCAACAATAGGTTGGAATTTCTTTAATCCTTCAACGATGCGATTTTAAACTTTCGTGGGTATAGTAGCCGCCATATTTACATTTTAATTGAGAATATACAATTAAATCCATTTTTTCTATAACGTAAAATCAGTTTTCAAAGTGTATTAATTGTTTTCAAATAATCCGATTTGCCGACAATGGAGGAGATGTAAAAAAAATGAGCAAATTTAAGTTAAACGTCCCCTGTATCGTCCCCTAAAACAAAAATCACCTTGTAAATTATTAATTTACAAGGTGTTACGTACTTTGTTTGCGGACCGGACGGGACTCGAACCCGCGACCTCCGCCGTGACAGGGCGGCATTCTAACCAACTGAACTACCGATCCTAGGTTGATGAAATAACATCAATTTCGGGTTGCAAATATAAGGATTTGTATAGAATAAAAAATCCTTCTATAAAAATTAGCGAATCCTGTATTCTGGGTTTGACCAAACCGTCCTTCCTGCTAAGGGTTGTAAAACCCGTACATTTTCTCCAAACAAATCCGAATACTTAGTAAGCTGATTTGTAGATATATGAATTGGTGAATCAAATACAATCCAGCTGAGGCCATCCGGGTTAGCCTCAAAATCTAAGTTAGGGGTGGTTAAAGAACCATTGTAGCTATAATATTTACCTGAGGTTTTAGGTAATAAGTCGAATAGATTGTAATTGAAGGGTATTGAATTTAGTCCATTGGACACCAATGGAGAGTTGTTAATCAAGATCCCTAACTTTTCATTTTCTCTTCGAGTTTCTTGAATGAACATACCTAAAACTGCTATTTTGCCATCTGTAGAAACATGGACCAAATGGACTTCCATGCCATACCTTTTACCACGAAGTGCATGCTCACTATCCCTATGAAAATGAAATTGTGCCAAGTCATAACGTTTCCCTCTAATCGTTATGTAGTTTTCACCGGTAACAAAAACTTTTAGGTACTGCCCTTTGTGATTTTCAATATTATTGTTGTTCAACGAAAAACGTTCATAATGAATTACAGGATCTTTTGACTCAAAGTTTTTGGTTTCTTTTGGAATATCTATTGGTGTTTGTCCGCTTAAATCACCAAGGTTAGGAAACCCACTTTTTTTTGAACTATGAGAAAGATCAAAATTCAACAAAGCCAATTCAGCTTTTGTTGAAATTGTATTTATTGGAGCTTGTGGGTTAGACTTATTCGAAGAGCTGTTCTCTTTGGAACATCCGTAAAATAGAAAGATAACAAAGGCCAATCCGAAGATTTTTTTCATGTAATAATTTTTAATTGAGGTGAGTGGCAATTTCAGCTTGATCAAGCTTGGATTTTCAGGATTGGACAGAGCGTAAATCAAGTGATTAAACCTCATAAAAAGTAGCAAATACAACTGAATATTATTCAGGAAACTCCGCATCCAATTCTCGCTCTATTTCTTCCATTTGAACAATATCCCAGGCTTCAGATTCAGTGGGGGAAAAGTTAATATTATCTAGAATTCCCCATTCGATAAGGTTTTGTTTAATGTTTTCGCTAAGGTTACAAATTACAAAAGATTTGTTTTTTTTGTAAAGGGACTCTTTTACAGCTATTAAAGTTGAAGCGAAGCCTTCATTCATGGCAGTCACCTTCCCAAGCTGCAGAATTAGGCTTTTTACTTCCTCTTCTTGCTGTTTAGTAATTAAATCAAGTAGGGTTGCTGACATATTAGCAGTCATTTCTGAATCCAACAGGGAAATGACATAAAAAATTTCTTTGGTATCAATTTTGATATTCATCAGTAGCGTACTTTAAATTCAAGTTTATTGCATCACAAAGATATCTTTTTTGTTGCTTTTGGCGAGCAAATCAAGCGACCAAAAATCTGATTTTGTATCAGAAGTAATCTGCGAATTATTCGTTATTATTGTATCAATTGAAAAACTAAGCCAATATGGATAACAATTTTTCAGCACAGGTAAAAGAAATCATTTCCTACAGTAGGGAAGAAGCAATGCGTTTGGGAAATGATTTCATTGGAACGGAGCACCTGCTTTTGGGCGTTCTTCGTGAGGGCGAGAATACCGCTTTGAAGGTGTTACAAAACCTGAATATCGATCTTTATGAACTCAGGAAAGAGGTAGAGATGGCAGTAAAAGATAAGTCAGGAAAGAATATTCAAAACATCAATAGCCTTCCATTAACAAGACAGGCAGAGAAAGTGATAAGGGTAACTGTTTTGGAAGCAAAAGCATTGAAAAGTCCCATGGTTGAAACAGAGCATCTGCTGCTTTCCATCCTAAAAAATAAAGAGAACATTGCCACCCAAATTTTAAATCAGTTTGATGTTGACTATGACCTTTTCAGAAATGAATTGGGTGTTGTTAGAAGCAATGATGTAAAGAGTGAGTTTTCTGAAGAGCCTGAGGAAGAGTTTGATGATGAAAAAAAATCTGCCCAACAAAAAGCCCGGGCTGCACAGGTTGGCGGCAAGAGAAAAACTCCTGTATTGGATAATTTCGGAAGAGACATTACAAAGTTGGCAGAATCTGGCTCTCTCGATCCAATTGTTGGAAGGGAAGCGGAAATTGAACGTGTTTCACAAATACTATCAAGAAGAAAAAAGAATAATCCAATTTTGATTGGTGAACCGGGAGTGGGTAAAACAGCAATTGTTGAAGGACTAGCCATGAGAATTGTTCAAAGAAAAGTATCCAGAGTTTTATTTGATAAACGTGTTGTTTCATTAGACCTTGCTGCTTTGGTGGCGGGTACAAAATACAGAGGTCAGTTTGAAGAGCGGATGAAAGCCATCATGACCGAATTAGAAAAGAACCGCGATGTTATCCTCTTTATTGATGAAATCCACACCATCGTAGGCGCAGGTGGTGCCAGTGGTTCTTTAGATGCTTCCAATATATTTAAACCGGCACTTTCTCGGGGAGAATTGCAATGTATAGGGGCCTCCACTTTAGATGAGTACAGAATGCATATTGAAAAAGATGGGGCCTTGGATCGAAGATTTCAAAAGGTATTGGTTGAGCCACCTTCCGTTGAAGAGACCATTCTGATCTTAAATAATATTAAGTCGCGTTACGAAGATTTCCACAACGTAGATTACGCGGCAGAGGCAATTGATGCATGTGTAAAGTTAAGCGACAGGTACATGACTGATCGGTTATTGCCAGATAAGGCAATTGATGTTTTGGATGAAGTAGGTGCAAGAGTTCACTTAAAAAATATCAATGTTCCTGATGATATTATTGAGCTGGAAAAGAAGATCGAAGATATCAAGTTAGAAAAAAACAAGGTAGTTAAGAGTCAACGTTTTGAAGAAGCGGCAAGTCTTCGTGATACTGAGAAAAAGTTGCAAGAGGAACTTGAAGCAGCAAAGAACAAGTGGGAAGAAGATTCAAAACACAAGCGATTTCCAATTTCAGAAGATGACATTGCGGAAGTGGTAAGTATGATGACTGGAATCCCTGTAAAGAGGATGGTTCAGGCAGAGACCGAGAAGTTGCGTAACATGACTACTGAAATGAAGTCGCTTGTAGTTGGTCAGGATGATGCGATATCAAAAGTTGTTAAAGCCATTCAGCGGAATAGGGTGGGGTTGAAAGATCCTAAAAAACCAATTGGGACATTTATTTTTCTTGGTCCGACTGGTGTAGGAAAGACAGAATTGGCACGTGCCTTGTCTCGTAAAATGTTTGACTCTGAAGATGCCTTGATTCGCATCGATATGAGTGAATACATGGAAAAGTTTACAGTTAGCCGTTTGATTGGGGCTCCTCCTGGTTATGTTGGTTATGAAGAAGGGGGTCAACTTACTGAAAGAGTAAGAAGAAAACCGTATTCTGTAATTCTTTTAGATGAAATTGAAAAGGCTCATCCAGATATTTACAATATTTTATTGCAAGTATTGGATGATGGTCAGCTTACTGATGGATTGGGTAGAAAAGTGGATTTTAAAAATACCCTGATTATCATGACTTCGAATATTGGTGCTCGCCAATTAAAGGATTTCGGTGAGGGAGTAGGTTTTGCTACCAGTGCCCGTCAGGCCAATGCTGAAGAAGCAAGTAAGGCTGTAATTGAAAAAGCGTTAAAACGAACTTTTTCACCTGAGTTTTTGAACAGGGTAGACGATGTGATTATTTTCAACTCTTTGGAGAAGCACCATATTTTTGAGATCATTGACATCTTAATGATGGGAGTAATGAAAAGACTCACAATTCTCGGCTTCTCATTGGAGTTGAGTGCAGATGCCAAAGAATTTATAGCAGAGAAAGGATATGATCAGCAGTTTGGTGCAAGACCTTTACACCGGGCCATTCAAAAGTATTTGGAAGATCCATTGGCAGAAGAGATTCTAAATATGAACATCAAAGCAGGCGACATGATGTTGGCTGATTTGGATAAGGAAACCCAAAAAATTATTTTTTCCTTTAAACCCTTATCGGGAAAGAAGGAAAAATCAAAAGCATAATCATCCCTCAACTTGATTTAACTTTGTCCTGGTGAAAACCGGGACAATTTTTTATGTACACTACTGAAATCGGTACTGATCTAGCAAGAGCAAAGCAGCTCCTTGAAGAAGGTGAATTGGTCGCAATTCCTACCGAAACCGTTTATGGTTTGGCTGGAAATGGGTTGAACAGTAAAGCAATTGCTAAAATTTATGCTGCAAAAAATCGCCCTCAATTCAACCCTTTGATTTTGCATGTTGCCAATCTTTCTCAATTGCAGCAATGGGTGGAAAGTATTCCTGATGCATGTAGACTTCTCATGAATGCATTTTCACCCGGACCAATTACGTATTTGTTGCCTAAATCTTCTACAGTCCCCGATTTAGTAACAGCTGGAAGTAATAGGGTTGCTATCAGAATTCCTTCACACCCGCTTACCCTTCAACTACTCAATTCATTAAACTTTCCAATTGCTGCACCAAGTGCTAATCCTTCAGGCTATGTTAGTCCAGTTACCAGTAAACATGTACTAGACGGTTTGAATGGTCTAATTCCTTACATAATTGACGGAGGCTCTTGTAACATTGGTCTTGAATCTACAATTGTAGGATTTGAATTAAATAAAGTGATTGTACACCGCTTGGGAGGTCTTTCCATAGAGAATATCCAACGAATATCTGGTGTTGAAGTAGAACTTCGTTTGTCTCATGCATCCCTCACAGCTCCAGGGCAGCTAAAAAGTCATTATGCTACTAAAAAGCCTTTGATTGTTGGTGACATCAATAAAAATCTGCTCCTTTATAAGGATAAAAAAATCGGGCTATTGACATTTTCTTCCTCTTATAAAATCAATGGGTGCATTGAACATATTTTATCTCCCGGTGGTAATATAGAGGAGGCGGCTTCTCATCTTTTTAATGCAATGCGCCTATTAGATTATTCTGATGTAGAAGTTATTTTAGCTGAAGTATTCCCCGCCGAAGGCCTAGGGAAAGCCATTAATGATAGATTAGCAAGGGCTTCATATCCATTAAAGTATTAGCGATTTACTTTTTCACGTCTATTATTCAAAAAGGTCACTTAATTCAAGCCATCTTATTTCTTTAGTATCAATTTGGTCTGAAATTTCTTTAAAGCGCGCCGACAATCTTTCTATTTCAGCATAGTCCAAATCAGCTGAATTCATGCGTTCTGTAATTGCCTCTTTTTCTTGTCCAAGTTTCTTTATTTCTTTCTCCAACTGGTCAAACTCTTTTTTTTCGTTAAAAGTAGGTTTCCTTTTTGGCAAGGTTGGTTCTGGGTCTTTCATCTTTACTTCCACAGACTTTGTACTTTGTTGTTGTACAGGTTGCTGTTTGGCGGTTTGTTCCTCTCTGTATTCTGCATAATTCCCTGGGAAATCTCTGATGATTCCATCTCCTTCAAATACAAAAAGATGATCAACTATTCTGTCCATAAAATACCTATCGTGACTAATGATGATCAGGCATCCTTGGAAATCCATAAGAAAATTTTCAAGAACTGATAGTGTTGGAAGATCCAAGTCGTTCGTAGGTTCATCCAATACCAGGAAATTTGGATTTTTAAAAAGGATACTAAGTAAATGCAATCTTCTTTTTTCTCCCCCACTTAATTTGCTGATATAACTGTATTGTTGGTCAGGTGTAAACAGAAAGAGTTCGAGAAATTGCGCAGCACTTAATGAGCCACCTTTTGCTAAGGGAAAGCTTTCCGCAATATTTTTTACAAATTCAATCACCCTTAGGTCTTGTTTGATAACAAGTCCCTGTTGCGAATAGTTTCCAAAAACAATGGTATCACCAATGTTTACTTTTCCACTGTCTGGTTCATCAATACCTTGAAGGATATTTATAAAGGTTGACTTACCTGCACCATTTTTTCCGATGATACCAACACGCTCACCCTTTTTGAAGGTATAATCAAAGCCAGCAAGAATAACTTTTTCGCCATATTGCTTATATACTTTTTTTAATTCTGCAATTTTACCACCAAGGCGGCTCATCTTCATTTGCAGTTCTACTTTTTTATCTTCAATTTTTAATTTTGCTACTTTCTCAATTTCATAAAAGTTGTCTTGTCTACTTTTGGATTTGGTAGTTCTTGCCTTTGGTTGTTTTCTGATCCATTCCAATTCTTTTCGGTAGGTGTTTTTTGCTTTGTCGATACTGGCTTGATCACTTTCTATCCTGGCTGCTTTTCTTTCCACATAATTTTGATAGTCGCCTTTATAAACATAGATTTTGCTGTTTTCCAGCTCCCATATTTCATTACATACACTATCTAGAAAATACCTGTCATGCGATACAAGCAAAAGTGTGATTTTTTCTTTGTCGAGGTAATGTTCCAGCCATTCTACCATTTCAATATCAAGGTGGTTGGTAGGTTCATCCATGATAAGTAGACAGTGGATATTCTCGAAGCCAATATCAATTAGGGTTTTTGCCAATGCTACTCTTTTTCTTTGGCCTCCACTTAAGCTCGACACGGGTTGATCTAGGTGATGGATGTTGAGTTTTTCTAGGATTTGTTTCACTTTTGAGTCAAAATCCCAGGCATTTCTTTCCTCCATTTCATTAATTGCATCTGCTATTTTATCGGCATCCTGTGCATCTTCTGCAGCCTCAAACTTTTTGATCGCATTTAAGACGGGGTGATCATGCGCAAATATGTTATCTAAAATGCTAGCGCTCTCAAAAAAATGAGGTTCTTGTTCGAATAGAATACATTTTACTTCTTTGTTGATCCAGCATTTGCCCTCATCCGCAGATTCTTGGCCAGCTAAAATTTTTAATAAAGTGGATTTTCCAGAGCCATTTTTTGCGATTAATGCTATTTTATCACCCTCATTAATATGGAAAGTAAGATCACTGAAAAGAGGCTTGATACCATAAGATTTTCCCAGACGTTCAACAGATACGTAGTGCATTTCGCAAATATACAACTAGATTTTGGGAAGGACTAAACCTACTTGCTTAGAAATAATATAGTAAAGCACAGTAAAATGGTAATAATGATAATTAGAGGGATTTTTAAATTGTTAAACCTCTCTTTTTTGGATATTGCTCTAATTTTCAAAAGCCATTCTGCTTCCAGACCCCGTTGTTTTGATGCCAGGGGTTGAAGCTGGTAGAGAAAATTCAATTGAACAGTGGAAGATAAATTTTTACTGGAAAGCATTGCCAATCTCAATGATTCTTTTTCAATGTTTGAATCATTTGCTTCGAGAATAATGATTTGCCTCGCTTTGCTGTACAATTGGTTTAAATGTTCAGCCAATTGATATTTATCCATTTTAAAGCTATCACTTTCGTGTAGGTATTGTTCAGTCTTTAAAAACAGTTGTAGTATTTGAATGGGCGTTAGTGCAAGGTCTAATTGATGCCCCATAGATTTTTCCAGCCATCTTTGATAGTGATATTCTTCTCTTTTCTTTGCATCGGATAGTACCTCGTATGCTTCTTGAATTTCTCTAAAATAACTACTTGTACTTTCGTTATTACCTGTTTTATCAGGATGGTATTCCTTTGCCATTTTACGGTATGCTTTTTTTATTGCATACTGGTCTGCATTGGGTTCTAGTCTCAATAAGGTATAGTAGTCCTTTATAGGCATTGATGCAAAGATATTAATTCGATACATTTGCTTAAACATAAACATGAGTATGCGTTATTTATTTGTTTTTATTGGAATCTTTTTTTCTTTTTCATTGGTAGGTCAGTCAAAAAAAGCGCAAAAAGATTTTTTTGAGTTCAAGGTCTATGAGTATAAAAACCAAGAACAGGAAAAAATGATTGACCAATTTTTGGCTGAAGCATATATACCCTATTTGAAAAGAAAGGGTGTTAGTAAGGTGGGTGTTTTTGTAAGTCTCGCAAACGATACTGCGGTGGTAAAAAAACTTTTTGTTTTGGTTCCCTATAAAAAATTATCAGACATTCCACTGATCAATAAAGCCATGTTTAGTGATGAAGAGGTCTTGAAAACCGGGAAGGCTTATCTGGATGCAACGAGTGAAAATTCAGCGTATGACAGAATTATCGGTTCTGTTTTGGAAGGATTTAGACTATATCCTTCTCTAACAATACCCAATCTAAAAGGTGCTTTTGCTGATCGTGTGTATGAATTACGCAGTTATGAGAGTGCTTCTGAAAAAAAGTATTGGAAGAAAGTAGAAATGTTCAATGAAGGAGGAGAGATTGAACTATTTTCAAGGTTAAATTTCAATGCTGTTTTTTACGCTGAAGTAATAAGCGGACCTACCATGCCTAATTTGATGTACATGACCAGTTTTGAAAATATGGAAGATAGAAATGCACATTGGAAGGCATTTAGCAACGATCCTAAATGGAAAGAATTAACGTCTATGAAAGAATATGAAAAGACCGTGTCTAAGAACGTGACTTTGTTTTTAAGACCAAAATCATATTCCTCCTATTAGTAGAAGGAAACACCTGGAACCTTCAATACAAGGTCGCTGCCATAACATCCTGCTGGAGTTTGATATCCAGGTTTCCAGTTGCCCTTTAGAATTTCACAAGCAATGATCAAAGAAGCATGAGCAGTGAAGGTATAGCCTTCTGGGCCTTTTAGTCTGATTGTTTTGCTCTCACCTTCAGCATTTGTTCCTTTTCCCCAAACCAAAGAAATTCCTTCTGCCCTCATTTTTTCATTAGGTCCAGCAGGTCTTTGGTCAATTCTTTTTTTGATGATATTTCTTACCACTTCCATTTTTAGAATCCAGTTGAAGAACCGTTGTGCTTTCATCCATTTATATACGGCTGGTTTTACTCCAAAGAATGTTTCGATATTTGGGATACCTGTTGTATGATGTGCAGTACTAACATCTCCCCAAGGTATACTCATCACAAATAAATTTTTCTTGCCAAAATCAATCCACATGGAATGTTCACCCAACGGGGCACTTACAATTTTTCCATTGACTCTTTTTGCACCTCCTTCACCCAATTTTTCTGTCATGGTGATAGCAGTGCCATGAGATATCGTACTGCCTATAGAGGCAAACGCCAATTTAAGGTCGATGGTATTTGGAAAAATCTCACTAATTTTTTTTGCAATTGAATCGGTAGGTACAACATCAAAGCCAACCCCAGGCATCAACATACATCCTGTTGATTTTGCGATATCATTGAATGTTTTTACAAGCTCGAAACAAGAAATATCGCCATTGATATCGATATAATGTGTTTTGTTTCTCATACAGGCTTCAACCATTTGTTTGGCTGTTTTGCTAAATGGTCCGGCTGCATGCAGTACCAGCGGATGGCCATCTAAAAGTTGGTCTAATGTTGTTGGATTTTCTAAGTCCGCAATTGCATAATCTAGATTGAGTTCTTTTGCAAGAGCACCAATTGATAATTCGTTTCTTCCCGCAAGTAAAGGACGTAGTCCGTATGCACTAGATAGCCTGGCAATTAACTCTCCAGTATATCCATTGGCGCCATATAGTACAAAGTGGTTCTCCATATTCAAACTTCACTAAAGATAGTATCTTTGTACAAATGACTGTGGTTATGACCGAATTAGATAAAATAAGAGTGGCGGTTGACTATTTACGGATAAAGGTTTCAACTCAATTTAAGGTTGGCGTAGTATTAGGAAGCGGTTTGGGTTCTTTTACTGACGGAATTGAAGTAACAGCGGAAATACCATACAAGGAAATACCCTATTTCCCAGTTTCAACTGTAGAAGGGCATAGTGGTAAGTTGATTTTTGGTAAGTTAGGTAAGGTTGATTTGGTGGTTTTGTCAGGTCGCTTTCATTATTATGAAGGATATACCCCTGCTGAAGTGGTGTTTCCAATTAGGGTTTTGAAATTACTGGGGGTTTCTCAGCTATTTTTATCCAATGCTGCAGGTGGGGTTCATCCCAACTTTAAAGTTGGAGACCTCATGATAATAAGGGATCATATTAGTTTTGCAATTCAGAATCCGTTGTTGGGTAAGAATATGGATGAGTTTGGACCAAGGTTTCCAGACATGAGTGAGCCCTATGCTAAGTGGTTGATTGATCGTGCCTGTTCCATAGGTAAGGAATTGGATATTGATCTCAAGCAGGGTGTTTATTTTGGTGTAACTGGTCCAACTTTTGAGACAAGATCAGAATACAAAATGATCAAGTTTGTAGGAGCTGATGCAGTTGGAATGAGTACGGTACAAGAAGTAATTGTTGCTGTTCATTGTGGTATGGAGGTTTTTGCCATGAGTGTGATTACTGATTTAGGAATCCGAGATGAAGAAAATGCGATTACACACCAGGAGGTATTAGATGCTGCAAATGAGGCTGCTCCAAAACTCACTGCAGTTTTTAAAAAAATGATTGAAAATTTATAAGAAAGGTTTAGGTAGAAGTTTGTAGATAATATGAAGTGTACATTGATTAGTAAGTTTAATTTCTTTTTTAGTCGTCACAGTCTATTCATCACTGGGTTACTTCTACTATTCATTTTTTCTTTTTCGGTAAATGTTCAATCGCAAGGAAGGGGAGGAGTGGGAAGAGGCGGTCAGGACATGGGTTCCAGGGTTGGTGGTTCTGCTGGGGGTGGTGGTACCGATTCATTGTCATTTGAAAAACGAAAATTCGCTGATGACTCAGTGGATGTTCGGTTTAAATATTTAGATACAGCCAGGTATAGTTATTTTGATTCTTCTATCTCAGATTTTTATAGAAGAATTCCGATGAAACCAGAGTTTATACAGATTGGTCATAACGGAAATGCAATTCGCCCCTTACTTTTTTCACCCTTAAGGGCACCTGGCTGGGATATGGGTTTTCATGCCCTAGACCCCTATGCATTTACAATAGCGGATACGAGGTTCATGAATACCACTAAACCTTATACAGAGTTGGGCTATTTAGTAGGCAGTAAGTCAGAGCAGCAAATCAGTATTTTACATACCCAAAATATTTCACCCGATTGGAATTTTGTTTTACAATACCGACTGGTAAACGCCCCTGGCACATTTAATTCGCAAAATACGAACCACAATAATTTTAGGTTCAATTCTGATTTCACTTCTAAAAATCAGCGTTACCATGCATACCTGATTTTAATGTCTAATGCACTTCAGAGTTCTGAAAATGGCGGTATTGTAGATGAATCTTTTTTAGTCAATCCCAATCCAGCATATGAAGACCGGTTCAACATACCTACCAATCTAGCTACCACAACGTTTTCTTCTAGAAATTTTTTCAATGTAAAATTGAGTACGGGTAACCGTTATGTAGATAAACATTTTTTATTCAGACATCAATATGATTTTGGGAAGACAGATTCTATTGTAAACGACAGTTCGGTTGTAAAATATTTCTTACCCAAACTCAGATTTGAAAATACATGGCAGCTGAGTGGGTACAATTACAATTATCTTGATGTGCAGGCCTCTGGAGCACCAGATTTTTACAAAGAAAATTATCAGATAGATGCTGTACCAGATACGCTGAACTATCAAACAAATTTGAATTTGTTGAAAGGGAATTTTTCTTTTGTTCAATTTCCGGATTCAAAAAATCCTTTGCAGTTTATTAAAGCCGGTGCGTCTTTGTTGATCTATGCCCTGGGTTCATTTTCGGGCGCGGGTAGGTTTGGAAATGCCATTGCACATGGAGAATACAGAAATAGAACCCGAAATAAAAAATGGGATATGCTTTTGTATGGGGAATTCTTTTTTTTAGGTCGTGATCTGGGTAATTATTCGGTGCAGGCGAGTTTAAAACGTTCATTAGGTGAAAAAATTGGCTATTTAGAACTGGGCTTTGAGAATATCAATCGAACCCCTTCAGATATTTATACAAAAAATTTATCTTTCCCGGTAGATACTAAGCTTGATCTTGGAGATGAGAACGTAACATCCATTAATGGGAGTATCTATTTTTCAAAAATAAAGACCAAGTTAAGTTTAAATTACTTTCTGATTTCCAACTATACCTATTTTAGTGGTTATAGAACTGCCGATCAATATACGCCGCTGTTCAATTTTATTAGAGCAGGAATTAATAAGGAGACAAGCTTGGGAAGAAAGTGGAAATGGTATTTAGACTTTTATGTTCAAACTGTTGCTGGAAATGCACCCATACATCTTCCTTTGGTTTATACCAGAAGCAGAATAGCCTATGAAGCAAAGCCATTTAGGAACTTAATTGTTTCAACTGGTGCAGATATTCGTTACTACAGTGATTATTTTGCCGACGGCTATTCGCCTGTATTGGGACAATTTTTTTACCAATCGGAAAGAAAAATTTCAATCCGACCTGATGTGGCTGCTTATGTAAATTTTAGAATCAGAAGCTTCACTACTTATGTTAGGATTGAAAATTTGAATACAGTCTCCCAGCGCTATGGTTTTGGCTTCAAAGACAACAACCTTGCTGCAGCACTTTATCCTAACCCAGGAATGGTATTCAGGCTGGGGATATTCTGGAATTTTGTGAATTAATAGCTTTTGTTAATTTTTATAGTTTAATTATTTCATTTTTCATTTATTGTCTTAATTTTACATTGTGAAGAAACTCCTCTCCATCTTGCTTTTGCTTGTTTATACTGCTGCCAGTAGTGGTACGGTGATGAGCGCCCATTTTTGTATGGGGGAGCTTGCTGCAATAACCATTGGTGAAAAGCAGGAAAAGGCATGTGGATATTGTGGCATGGAAGATGCAGGATGTTGCCACGATTTTTCTAAGATTGTGAAGTTGGACAATTCCCAGTTGCAGAAGACGCCTACACTAACTTTTGTTCAGTTTATATTATTTCCCGTACAGGTTCATTATCAGTCACCTTCAAACCTGTCTTTTTTAACGTTTCCCAAACAATCCCTTATATCGGGAAAGTATATTGGTGGGCCACCGCTCTATTTGCGTAATTCTGTCTTTAGGATTTGATTTACTTCTTTTTTCCAAAGAACTTTTTTTTAGTTGACTATACAATGGTCAATTTCAACGATACTATCTATTTGTAAAAATAGCATAGAAAGAATCAATTAACTACAAATCAACAATCATGAAAACAATATTATCGACGCTCGTTTTATTTATTATTTTATCGTCAAGTGCAATAGCCCAGAAGAATGAAGAGATTAAGGTATGGGGCAACTGTGGTATGTGCAAAAAGGTAATCGAAACTGCAGCTACGGGTGCTGGTGCTTCAAAGGCAAATTGGAGCGAGGATACAAAAATGCTTACTGTATCTTATAATGCAAAGAAAATCGATGCAAAGAAAATTCAAGAAGCAGTAGCATCTGCAGGATATGACACACAGGATTTTACAGCTCCAACTGAGGTCTACAACAAATTACATGGGTGCTGCCAATACGAAAGAAAGCAGTCGGCCAGCGTTACAACACAAGAAGCAAAAATGGACTGTTGCAAGGATGGTAAATGTGAAAATGGAAAAGATTGCAAGGATTGCAAAGAGGGCAAGTGCAAGAAAGAAATGGCCTGTGGAAATTGCAAGGATGGAAAGTGTGAGGATGGAAAAGCGTGCAAGGATTGTAAGAATTGCAGCAAAGACTAGTTTCTGATTTTCAACAAATTTTGATCAATTTGCGCGGCCGCGGAGCGGCCGCGCAATAAAATAGTTTAATATGAAAACTAAAATGTTTTTCATAATCGTCTTACTCAGTCTATGTTTTGGATCCTTCGCACAAATTAAAAAAGCGAGTTTACAGGCAAGTGGACTTACTTGTGCTATGTGTGCAAAATCTGTCTATACTAATCTTACTTCATTGAGTTTTGTGGAAAGTGTGGATACGGATTTAAACGCATCTGCATTTGAGATAAAATTTAAAGAGGGTCACCACATTGATCCTGAAGCCATGCGAAAAAAAGTAGAAGATGCTGGATTCTCGGTTTCTCAACTTCATTTGGAGTTTGATGCAAGTAGCCACAAGATAGAACACGATACACACCTCAAAGTGGGTAATAGTTTTTATCATTTTGTCAATGTAAAATCCAAAGAATACAATGGTCCAATTACGCTCCATGTAATAGACAAGGAATACCTTACTACGAAAGACCACAAACAAATTGTGGGTGGATCCAATTTAGATTGTTACAAGCCAGGTAATCTCACAAAATGTGTTATGCCAAATCACGAGGTGCATGCATTGAATATTTATCATGTAACAATCAAATGAGGAATCAAACAGTTTTGGTGATTTTTACCATGGTAATGGTAATGCACACCCGTGCATATGGTCAGGAACTATATGTATATGCTGATCAAGCTTCCAATGTACCTGCCAAGTCTCTTTCTTTAAAGTATGGGTCCAAATGGATGTTGGATGAAAATGATGGCAATAAGATACTGCAGTCAAGACAGATGGCAGAAGCTTCCATTGGTTTAAATAAAAATTGGATGCTTCGACCCTCTTTTACTTTCAGTGATATGTTCACCAACCGGGTGATGAAATGGGAGTCTGCCAGCATTTACGCCAAATATCGATTTTACAGCAGTGAGGATGTTCATCGTCATTTTAGAGCGTCTGCTTATGTAAAAGGGGTACTGAGCTCGAATAATTTACAGTTTGAGGAATTGAATGCGGATGGTGACCAATCTGTTGTTCAAGGCGGGGTAATACTTACCCAATTGGTTAACAAGTTGGCTATTTCTTCAACATTCTCTTTAACAGAAGTACTCGATGGCGAAAGGTGGTTGAAATATGCTGGTCCTCGAAATTTTGGATTCAGCAGTTTCAATTATTCCATTTCTGCTGGTTATCTGCTCTTTCCAAAGAAATACACCAGCTATAAGCAGACCAATTTCAACCTTTATTTAGAACTGTTGGGTAGTAGGGGTACCGACCGCAATTTTTACTTTGTAGATTTGGCGCCTGCCGCACAATTGATTGTGAACAGCAACACCAAAATCAACTTGGGCTACCGATTCCAGTTAAAAGGCAATGCCTTTAGAATGGCCAGTGCAGCGCCTAGTCTTTCCTTAAGTTTTGAAAGGACTTTTTTCAATACATTTAGGAAATGAAAATGCTCGGAAGGATAGCCCTGAGGGTGCTTAAATTTTTTGTTGCTATTTTCCCCAAAAAGAATTGTTGTAAATAAGCATCCAACTGTTAATCAATGTCATAAATTGGTCTCATGCTGAATCGGATTATTCGTTTTTCTGTTAGAAATAAATTAATTGTTTGCCTTTTTACACTGGCATGGATTGTTTGGGGGATTGTCCAGTTGTTCAAGCTGCCTGTAGATGCCCTGCCAGATATTACTTCTAACCAAGTACAGGTAATTACAGTATCGCCAACGTTGGGCTCTCTAGAAGTGGAGCGTTTGATCACATTCCCCATAGAGCAGGCCTCTTCTAATATACCAGGAATCAAAGAAATCAGGTCCATATCAAGGTTTGGACTGTCGGTAGTTACTATTGTATTTGAAGATGACAGAGATATTTACTGGTGTAGACAACAAGTGAGTGAGCGGATGGGTTTGGTTAAGGAAGAAATTCCAAAGGAGGCGGGTAATCCTGAACTGGCACCCGTGACTACCGGTTTGGGTGAAATCTACCAATATGTGGTAAAACCGAAAAAAGGGTATGAGTCGCAATACGATCTTACCGATTTAAGGACCATACAAGATTGGATAATCAGGCGTCAGTTAATGGGAACACCTGGAGTTGCTGATGTAAGTAGCTTTGGAGGTAAATTAAAACAATACGAGGTTGCCATTGATCCAGCAAAAATGAGAAGTGTTGGTGTCACACTGAACGATGTTTTTTCTGCACTTGAAAAAAATAACGAAAATTCTGGTGCTGCATATATTGAAAAAGGTCCGAGTTTACTCTTCATTAGAACGGAAGGTCTAGCATTGAATATGGAGGAGATTGGGGCCATTTTTATTACTAAATCGTCATCAGGTACACCGATTTACATTCGAGATGTTGCTGATGTGCGCATCGGAAGCCCTATCCGTTATGGAGCACTTACTTACCAAGACCAAGGCGAAGTTTCAGGAGCTGTTGTGCTCATGTTGAAGGGTGAAAATGCCTCTCAAGTTATTCATCAAATTGAAAAAAGGATGAAGCAAATTGAGAAAACTTTACCTGAAGGGGTTGAGATAAAAACCTTTCTGAACAGGACGAAAATGGTGGGCCGGACTTTAAAGACCGTACAAACCAATTTAGTTGAAGGGGCACTTATTGTGTTACTCATACTTATTTTCTTTTTGGGCAATATCCGTGCTGGTTTGATCGTAGCTTCTGTTATACCGCTTGCCATGTTGTTTGCCGTTGCAATGATGAATCTATTTGGTGTTTCTGGTAATTTGATGAGTTTGGGCGCTTTGGATTTTGGATTAATTGTCGATGGTGCTGTAATCATAGTTGAAGCGGTATTGTATCAGTTGCATGCAAGAAGTAAAGGGTTGGTCCGCTTGTCGAGTAACCAAATGGACGACACCGTTGAACATGCAGCGGGAAGAATGATGAGTGCTGCTGTGTTTGGTCAGATTATCATTTTGATTGTTTATATACCTATCCTGTCTTTGACGGGTATTGAAGGAAAGATGTTTAAGCCAATGGCACAAACAGTTGCTTTTGCATTGGTAGGGGCATTTATTTTGTCGCTTACCTATGTGCCTATGCTCACCAGTTTGACTCTAAGTAAAAAAGTACCTGTGAAAGAGAATTTTTCTGATAGACTCATGCACAAGTTGCAACAATACCTTAAAATTGTTCTTTCTAAATTTCTACTCCATCCTGCTAAAGTGCTTACTGGGTCTCTTCTTTTGTTTATATTGTCTCTTTTTGTAGCATCAACACTGGGTGGTGAATTTATTCCAGAGCTGGAAGAGGGAGATTTTGCAATAGAAGCACGATTGATGACGGGGAGTACCTTACAAGAAACAGTAGATGCTACAACCAGGGCAGTAACGGAGTTGAAAAAATTTCCTGAAGTGAAAAGTGTAGTTACCCGAATTGGCGCTAGTGAAATTCCAACTGATCCCATGCCTATTGAAATGACAGACATTATTGTCAATTTAAAAGAGAAAAGTGAATGGACCAGTGCAGAGAGTTATGATGAGCTGGCCAATAAAATGAGTGTAGCAATTGGTAAGGTACCCGGACTAACAGGCGGATTTCAATATCCTGTGCAAATGAGGTTCAATGAATTGATTTCTGGTGCCAAGCAAGATGTGGTCTGTAAAATATTTGGCGAAAATCTTGATACCCTTGCAATTTACGCAGCAGCTTTTGAAAAAGAAATTCGTGGGGTTTCAGGAGCAAAAGATGTTTTTGCAGAGCGGGTTACGGGTTTACCGCAAGTTGTAATCAAGTATAAAAAACAGGCCATTGCTGCATATGGGTTAAATATTTCAGATGTGAATAGAATGCTTCGGGTTTCTTTTGCCGGTGAATCTGCAGGAAAAGTGTATGAGAACGAACGAAGATTTGATTTAGTATTAAGATTAAAGAAGGACAGTAGAGATGACCTTGGTGACATCAAACAACTCATGCTAACTAATGCGCAAGGAGAAATGATACCATTAGAGCAGGTAGCCGAAGTGGCTATTGAAGAGGGGCCTAATCAGATACAGCGCGAAGATGCCAAACGGAGAATCACAATTGCCTTTAATGTGCGTGATCGTGATGTACAATCTGTAGTAGAGGAAGTACAGAAAAAGATAGAAAAAAACATACAACTTCCTCCTGGGTATTATGTAAAATTTGGCGGACAATTTGAAAACCTGACTGAAGCAAAAAACCGTTTGATGATTGCGGTACCTATTGCACTTTTGTTGATTTTTTTAATACTCTATTTCTCTTTTGGTTCTGTTAGATATGGATTTTTAATTTATTCAGCAATTCCTTTATCCGCAATAGGTGGAATTCTTTTACTTTGGGCTCGAGATATGCCATTTAGTATATCTGCCGGCATTGGATTTATCGCCTTATTTGGTGTTGCCGTATTAAATGGGATTGTTTTACTTAGTGAGTTCAACCGAAATAAAGCTGAAATAGAAAAGGATGTTTCTATTAGCGTAATTGAGGGGACTACCGCTCGACTAAGGCCAGTACTATTGACTGCGGCAGTTGCGTCACTTGGTTTTTTACCCATGGCCTTAAGTACCAGTTCTGGGTCAGAAGTACAGCGACCATTGGCTACGGTTGTAATAGGGGGCTTGTTTTCTGCAACTCTTTTGACCCTGTTCGTTTTACCTGTATTATATGTCTGGGTTGAAAAAAGAAAATTAAGAAAAGTAAAGGCAGTTCCATTGTCTATCCTCCTTTTTCTTGTTCCATTCTTTGGTATATCCCAGTCCAAACAACAGTTACTGCCATTGGATTCTATTCTTCAATTTGCAGATAGAAATGCTGCTGTATTGAAAATTGGGAGTAAAAGAATACAGCAATCAGAAATTTTACAAAGCAGGTCTTCTCAAATTCCAAATACAAGTGTTGGCATTGAATATGGAAACATTAATAGTGCGTTTAACGATACGAGATTTTATTTAAACCAGGGGTTTGCATTTCCAAAGGTCTACAAAAGGCAAAAAGAGGTATTGCAAAAAAATGTCGGTTTAGAAAAAGCCAAAACGAACTTAGACAAAGCAGATCTTCATTTACTTGTCCGTCAACTATCCTACCAAATAATGGACTTAGAGCGAAGGGCGCAAATTCTAGATGAAATAGAAGTAAATTTCGGGGAATGGAGGCGTATAGCTGTATTGCAGCAACAGGAGGGTGAAATCAACAAGAGCATATTAAATGCCATCGAATTGCAATTCAATCAAAATAAATTGCAAAAATTACAGTTGTTGGCGGACAGGCAATTGTTGTTGCAAGACTTGAAACAAAATATCAATTCAGACGATTTATTGGTACCCATATTGGAAAAAAATGCAAGGCTAGATATTCCCTTGTTTGTTCCAAATCTTTTGCAACATCCAACGCTCAAAGTGTCTGATGCCATTGTAGCTGAACGTAAAGCACAGCAATTATTCAATCAATCCAAATTAATGCCTGAATTGACTGCCGGGTATAGTAATTTGTCTATTGTTGGATGGCAAACTCGAGATGGGGTCACCCAGAAATACTATGGAGCTGGCAGTCGATTTGGTGTTATCCAATTTGGAATGGGTATTCCACTATTTAATGGTTCGGCAAAAGCTAAAATTAAAGCATCCACCTTAGACACAGACATTGCCGAGATTGAAAAGGGGCAACTGTTAGAATATTTAAATATTCAATATGCTAAACTTGTGTCCAGGTTTATTCAGTATAGTCAAACAACGCAATATTATGAAAGGGAAGGGCTAAAATTGGCAGATGAAATGCGTGACCAAGCTACGATGCGTTTAAAGGCTGGTGAAATATCATTTGCAGAATGGACCTTGTTGGTAAGCCAATCACTGCAAATAAAAATCTCCTATGCAACTGCAATTCATGAATTGCAAATGGTGGCATCAGATTATTATTATTTAACAGAAAAAAATTGACCATGAAGTTTTATTCAATACTATTGGTTATCGGTTTATTGGGATTCAATTCCTGCGGATCTAAAGAAATAGATGTGGTATCTGAAGATGCATCTCTAGCAATGGATGAAATCACATTGACGAAAGACCAGGAAAAGATTTTGGCTTTACAATATGGAAGTGCCACCACTCAGAAAATGAGTGTTACAATACAATTGCAAGGCAAGATTGATCTACCACCCCAAAATCTTATTTCAGTCAATTTTCCACTTGGAGGATATTTAAAGAATACCAAGCTCATACCTGGTATGCGGGTGCAAAAAGGGGAAGTAATTGCTATCATGGAAGATCAAGCTATAGTTCAATTGCAGCAAGACTTTTTATCCGCAAAAGCAAAAGCTGCTATGGCGAAGCAAGAGTATGATAGGCAACAAACGCTGTTCAGTGCAAACGCTGGCACGTCTAAATCTTTTCAATTGGCAGAAGGAGAATTGAAGATTCAGTCTGTGACAGTAAAATCGTTGTTCGAAAAATTAAAACTGATTGGAATAGACCCCACTGTTTTAAATGAGACCAATATAAGCGGACAAGCTATGGTACGCTCCACCATCAATGGTTATGTTTCTAAGGTGAATGTAAATACAGGAAAGTATGTACAAGCAACAGAGACCATGTTTGAATTAATTGACCCGGATGATATTCATGCCGCGATGACTATTTTTGAAAAAGACCTACCCTATATTAAGCCTGGAAATAGTGTGCAGATACATTTTATAGATGACAAATCAAAGTCATATGCTGCAGAAATTATTTTAGTAAATAAGGGTGTAGACGACGATAGGACTGCCACTGCACATTGTCATTTTAAATCCCATCCCAGTCAATTGTTCCCAGGTATGTTTATCCAAGGAGAGGTGTCTGTTACGGAAAGGGAGGTCAAGGCTTTGCCAGAAGAAGCAATAGTAAGGCTTGGTAACCAGGAATATATTTTTGTAAAGAATAAGAATAATAAAATTGCCATGGTACCTATTGGAACAGGTCTATCCAAAGAGGGCAATATAGAAGTGAAAACTGGATTAGAAAAAGTTTCCGATGGTTCAATCGTGCTTAATAATGCATATAAGCTTCTTGGTATTCTTAAAAACAGTGAGGAGGAATAGGGTTATTCTCTATAATCTTCTCTAACAGGACTAAAAACATCTATAAGTTTGCACTCAGTCATTGCTATGGCTGAGTGTGGCGTGTTTGATGGAATGACTTTTACAATGCCTGGTTCAAGTACAAATTCCTCATTCCCTATTTGCATTTTTAGTTTTCCCTCTATCATGTAAGTGATTTGTTCATGTGGGTGATGGTGCAAAGGCAGATTACTTCCTTTATTGATTGTAACAAATCCGAAAGTAGTTGAATTACCATGAACGTATTGTCCAATTATTCCTTCAATGAGCAGTTTCTTTTTTACTTGATCGATGTGTATCATAATAAATATTTATTTTTCAAAATAAGCAATACTACCACCTACCCAATCCTTGTCTGCATTGTATCTTACACCAATCATCTTCCCTTTACTAAGTCGTGCTAAGTTGGTTACTAGCATAGGTCGTGTAGCATGCTCTTCCCATACATACATCATCCTTATTTCAACTTTAGCTGGTGTATTTGGGGTTTGAATGCAGGCTGCATAATTTACTTTGTGTTGTAATATCCAATTTTCTGGATCCTGGATATTTGAAATATCTTCATTTTTTACATCAATGATTACACCCTGCCCGGCAAAAGAAAACAGTGGTTTCAATACAAAGTTTTCAAGATCAGGAGGGATTTTTTCAAGTTGGTTTACGAATTGTGTTTTTGGGATACAAGGATGGGTTAAAAAGGGAAGGGTAAATTTAGATATTCTATAAAACCAATGTGGGTGTGTTACCCATTCAACATCATAGTTTTTTGTGAGGTCTATGATTTCTCCAAGTTCATTCTTGATATTGTTTAATTCATCAGCAATTACCCTATTGTAAATACGTTTTATTTGTAATTTTTTTCCATTGGTAATGTAAAAAAGTTTTTCTCCTTCACAGATTAATTCAGTTAAACAAACTGGTTTTATACCAAGGTGTTTTTCTGTACAATAGAAATCTATTCTGGTTTTCTGTTTATGCGGATTTATTTCCAGTAAAATTACTTGCTCGCTTTTACAATCTCCCAAGATTACCTTGCCTAACAATTCCAAATAACCAGCTTTATCTAGGTCGTTAAAATAAGAGGAGTAGTTATCTGGGATGGGGTAGTATTTTTCTAGGATTTCAGGATAAAAGGCCTGAAATCCAAATAAGGTAGGAAAGCCTTGCATTTCAATTAGGGCAGGATATAAGCCCCCCATTTCATTTTCACAAATTCCAAAATCAAAAGCAATGAAATGCGTATGTTTTCCTTCATTGCTTAGCCTTTCATTTGCAGGAATTGCCCTTTCTGTTTTTTTTAAAAATTCCGGGTCTATGATGTTGTCTATAATGTACTCACATGTTTCAATCATTTTAGCACCCAATTCTTTACCAATAAAAACAGGTGTTTCTGCTATTCTAAAATCAATAGCCCCAGGAAATTCACTGTTGAGTGCTATTAAAAATTCTTGATAGGTTTTTTCTGAAAAATTTGAATTGATGAGCTTTCTAATTGAAGAAATCATGGTGTTACTCTTCTGGTTATGAAAGGCTGAAAGGGTTTGTGATACTTTTAATGGATTGCATTAAAAAATTAGGTAGAACATATTTATTGGTGAGACTGATTTTATCCGGATCATTTAATTGATCAAGCATCGATGTCCATTTAACCAGACCATGATTTTCTATTACGGTTTGTTTTTTATCCTCTCTTTTTAAGTACATGCTCATTCCCTGTGCATCTGCTTCAGGATGAAATTGTGTTCCAACCATGTAGGGGTTGAAACGGATTGCCATTACAGCCCTTTCAAGGTCTATATGCGGACGTTCCTTCTCAATACACAGTACTTCACCTCCCATTTCATGAACTCGCTGCTTATTGGTTTGTATTACTTGATAATCTCTACTATCAACACCATAGAAGGGGTCTGCTAGACCATTGAATATTGGATCTGTCTTTCCTTGGTGATTGAGCATGTGAATTGGGAATACGCCAAATGCAGTTGATTTCCTCTTAATCACTTCTCCAATTTCAAAATACCTGCATGCAAGTTGAAAGGAATGGCAGATTAGGAAAACAAACTTTTTATTAGGATTATTGGGGTTTTTGTTCCATTGGTCAACCATACCCAGCCATTTGAAATAAGCAATTTCCCATGCTGAACCTAGGCTTGACAAGGGACTTCCTGGTCCACCTGAAGAAATATAAATATCGTAATCTAGTGAAGGAATTTGTAATTCTTTTCTCACTTCAAATTCTTCCCACTCTAAATTAATGACATTGTTATTCTTTAAGTTGTCGAGTAAGTTCCTAATACACCTCATGCCTTGGTTAGGCATTCCTTCGTTCATATCTAGTATGGCAACATTTATTTTTTTCATTGTGGTGCAAAATTACATTAAAGTGGGGCTAGAAAATTAGATTCGATAAATGTCGCCACATCTTCAAGGCTATTATTTCTTTTGAATACGGCAAGTTGTCTATCAGCGCCAGTCCCTTTTTCTAAAATTCTTGTTATGCTCTTCAATGCGTCTCTGCAACCTAAATCATCTACTACATCATCAATGAAATCAAGAAGTTCTAGAATAAGTGAACGGGTGTCCACTTCTTGTTCTTTGCCAAAATCAATCAGTTTATGGTCTATGCCGTATCTAGACGCTCGCCATCTGTTTTCATTAAGGAGTGCTCTAGAATAAAGAATAAAATTCAAGTTGTCTGCACGCAACTTATACAGTTTAACACAGATGCATTGAAAGAGTGCCGCAAACCCAATTGTTTCGTCTACGGTTAATGGTACATCACATATTCTAAATTCTACAGTTCCATAGATTGGATGAACCCGTAAGTCCCACCATATTTTTTTTGCATTATCAATACATTTTGTCTTGATAAGTAGATTCACATAGTTCTCATAAGCGCTGTAGCTATCAAAATAGTCTGGTATTCCAGTTCTTGGAAATTTATCAAACACTTTGGTTCTGTAAGATTTAAAGCCAGTTTCTCTTTTTTCCCAAAAAGGCGAATTGGTGCTTAATGCAAATACGTGTGGTAGGAAATACCTAGCAGAGTTGGCAATATGTATAGCCATTTCTTTTGATGGCATTCCAACGTGCACATGTAAGCCAAAAATCAGGTTTGATCTTGCAGCATCCTGCATTTCATTTACAATTTCTTTGTACCTGATGTGGTCTGTTATTAATTGATGACGCCAGGTGCTAAATGGATGGGTGCCTGCGGCGGCAGTGCTGTAGCCTAATCCATTGGCAATATTTCTTATGGTTTCTCTTAAATTGAAAATATCAGCCCTTGCTTCTTCAATATTTGTACATACGTCGGTTCCTACTTCCACTACAGCTTGATGCATTTCTGCTTTTACTTTTTCACCAAAAACTTTTTGTCCTTCAATCACTATTTTTTGTTCATGACTAATTAACTCCTTCGACTTTGGGTCAATTACCATGTATTCCTCCTCAATCCCAACTGTAAATAATTTGTAGTTGATCATGTTTGGTATTTAAAATCTATAATGCTTTTTGAACAATACTTCGTTTGATGTATTCACCCCAAGAAAGATTATCTGTTCCATCTTTTATATTTTGAGCAGTTTCAATTGCAAAATTTGCAGCGTTTTCAACTACCCATTCAAAGTTTTCTTCTCCTACACTTTTTAAATCAGCGTCAGGTGCAGGGTTGCAGAAGTCAATGGCATAGGGAATACCATCTCTGATTGCAAGTTCCACTGTATTAAAATCGTAGCCCAAGTAGTTGTTTATTTTCAAAACAATATCTTCCATTGTTTTAAGCAATTTAGCTGAAGGCTGGTGATTGGCAACGTATCTCAAATGATGGGGGTTTCTTGGCTCATAAGGCATGATGCGGACGTGTTTTCTCCCAATGCAATAACACCTATAATACTCTTCAAAAATGATTTCTTCTTGTAACAACATTACAAGCTGACCAGTTTCGGCGTGCGTTTGAAAAAACTCTTCCATATTGTTCAGTCGGTAAACATTTTTCCAACCACCACCAGCAAAGGGTTTCATATATGCCGGAAAGCCAACGTATTCAAAAATGCTGTTCCAGTCTAGGGGGTAGGCCAGATTAGAAAACGAAGCTTCAGCGGTATCGTCAGGTAAATCTCGTGAAGGAAGAATTACTGTTTTTGGCACTGGGACATCAATCTTTGTTGCAAGGGCATTGTTAAAAAATTTTTCATCAGCACTCCACCAAAAAGGATTGTTAATTACTGCAGTACCAGATATCGCGGCATTCTTTAAATAAGCTCTGTAAAAAGGGACGTCTTGTGAAATTCGATCTATAATTACGGCATATCCTGAAGATTCTCCTTGTGCAACTTTATTGATTTTTACAGATTCTGCAGTAATCCCTTTGTGGTTTTTGTCATTGATTCTTTTTACAAATGCCTCAGGAAAACTACGCTCCTTACCATGCAAGATGCCAATCTTTTTATTCATTTGTTTTTGTTGTTGGCCTAAGTTAATGATTTTATCTGTTTATCGTATTTACTTTTTAAGAACATATCCTTTGCTTACTTTTGCCAGGATAACAAAGTATGGTGAAGCAAGAATTTCAATCGTTTATTATTTCTTCTGGGCTTTTAAAGCGCCTAGTTAAAGTAGACATATACCGTCCGACGTTGTTTGATGAATCATCTTCTATGAATGTGTTGTTCATTAATGATGGACAAGATCTTGTAAAGATGGGCTTCTCTAAAATGATAAAAAATCAATTGGGTGCTGAAAGAACGCTTATTGCTATTGGTATTCATGCTGGGATAGAAAGGCGACAAGAATATGGCGTTGCTGGTATTCCTGATTATTTGGATAGGGGAAATAAAGCCTTCGTTTATTCTAGATTTATTTTGGATGAACTAATTCCGTATATAAAATCTGTCTTTCCTACAGCAAAAATTGATAAAAAGTATTTGGCTGGATTTTCACTAGGTGGATTAATGGCATTTGACATGGCGTTGGAATACCCGCATGAGTTTTCCGCAGTAGGGGTATTTAGCGGTTCGTTTTGGTGGCGTTCAAAGTCCCTGGAAAACGGATATGTAGAAGAAGTAGACCGAATCATGCATGCAAAAATTCGTAACAAAAAAAGAGAGGCACACCTCAGGTTTTTCTTACAAACAGGCCAATTAGATGAAACCGCTGATAGAAATAACAATGGCATTATTGATTCTATTGATGATACCATGGGCATCATCGGGGAGTTAAAGAGAATTGGGTACGAGCCCAATGAGCAAATAACTTATTTAGAACTACCTGATGGTAAACATGAAGTTAAAACATGGGGTAGGGTAATGCCAATGTATTTACAATGGCTTGACCAGCTAAAATAAAAAAGCATCCTTCAAGGATGCTTTTTTAAGTATTCAATAAAACTATTTATTTAACAGTAAACATTACCATTAGGTTCTCCCATGAAATGTGCACCATGTCGTTGGCTACTTCAAATTTTAAAGCTTCATTGAAAGTGGCTGATTTTTGAGACTTCACCTTTACTCTGAGTACATCTTCGTCTTGCTTATAGCTATAAGCTCCCCATTGTTTTGAATTTTTGTTAAAGATGATTGTCCATCCGGTTTCTTCAGGAATGGTAAATAGGGCATATTTTCCCTTTGCAAGAGCTTGACCTTCAATTTTTACATCTGAACTGAACTCAATGGTAGTTGCATCGTTTGCTCCTGTTCTCCAAACTTTTCCATAAGGAACCAAATCTCCCCATACTTTTCTTCCTTTCACAGAGGGTGAGCCATAGGTGATTGTAACTGTTGCATTACCTGCTTTGCCTGAAACGGATTCAGCTGGACTAGGTTTTGCATTTTGTGCGCATGCATTAATTCCGAAAGTTAGAAGAAAAAGGAAGGTAGTAACGTAAGATAAATGTTTCATATGTTTTTTTGATTTAACGATTGAGGTTTAAAAAAGTTTTTATTTTAATTGTCGTTTATATAATTGTATTGTGTTTTCTAGTCCGAAATATATCGAATCGCAAATTAAGGCATGTCCGATACTTACCTCGTCTAATTCGGGTATTTGTTTAGAAAAGAAGGCAAGATTATTTAAATCAAGGTCGTGGCCAGCATTAATACCAAGGTCCAATTGTTTGGCAATTTTTGCTGCTTCAACGTAATGGGCGACTGCCTTCCATTTATCCATTGGGAATTGGTTTGCATATTGTTCGGTATACAATTCAATTCTGTCGGTCCCTGTACTTGCTGCACCTTCAATCATTTCTTTCACTGGATCACAGAAAATGCTTGTCCGAATTCCTGCATTTTTAAACACTGCAATAATTTCTTTCAAATAATCCTGGTGTAAGAGCGTGTTCCATCCATGGTCAGAAGTGAGTTGGTTTTCTGCATCAGGGACAAGCGTTACTTGATGCGGCTTGACTTCTAAAACCAAGTCGATAAATTTTTGTTCCCTACAATTTCCCTCAATATTAAATTCTGTGGTGATTATTTTTTTTAACTCTCTCACATCTGCATAGCGAATATGTCTTTCATCAGGTCTTGGGTGGACCGTAATGCCATCTGCTCCAAATCGTTCAGCGTCTAATGCAATTTTAAGTAGATCTGGATTATTACCACCTCTGCTGTTTCTGATGGTTCCTATTTTATTGATATTAAGGGACAGTTTTGTCATTTTCTCAATTGCTTGCAACGTAAAATTAATCCATAATTACTTGCGGAATTCATTTTACAGGCAATAAAAAAACCGACTAATTTCAATTAGTCGGTTTTTTTATTTTATCTCATTAAAATTAGTACCTGTAAAGATCAGATTTAAATGGACCGCTCAAAGGAATTCCAAGGTAGTCTGCTTGTGCTGTAGTAAGCTCATCCAACACAACACCAATTTTTTCAAGGTGAAGTCGGGCTACTTTTTCATCCAAATGCTTTGGAAGTACATATACATTTTTGTCATATTTGGCATGGTTGATCCACAACTCAATTTGAGCCAAAACTTGGTTGGTGAATGAGTTACTCATTACAAAACTTGGGTGACCAGTTGCGCAACCAAGGTTAACCAAACGGCCTTCAGCAAGTAAGATGATATCGTTGCCATCAACATTGTATATATCAACTTGAGGCTTGATGGTATCTTTGGTATGACCGTAGTTGGTGTTCAACCAGGCAACATCAATTTCAATATCAAAGTGGCCAATGTTACAAACAATGGCTTTGTCTTTCATTGCCTTGAAATGGGTTCCAGTGATAAGATCACGACAACCTGAAGCTGTAACAATGATATCGGCTTCTTTCACAGCATCAATCATTTTCTTTACTTCAAATCCGTCCATTGCAGCTTGTAGTGCGCATATTGGATCAATCTCTGTTACAATAACACGGCAGCCTGCACCTGCAAGAGAAGCAGCAGAACCTTTTCCAACATCACCATAACCACCTACAACAGCAACTTTACCAGCAAGCATGATGTCTGTTGCTCTTCTGATGGCATCAACCAATGATTCTTTACAACCGTATTTGTTATCGAACTTAGATTTTGTTACAGAGTCGTTGATGTTGATGGCTGGCATAGGCAAGGTTCCTTTTGCAACACGCTCATACAACCTGTGAACACCAGTTGTTGTTTCTTCTGAAATGCCTTTCACATGTGGAATCAATTCAGGAAACTTGTCCAATACCATGTTCGTAAGATCACCGCCATCATCCAAAATCATGTTTAGGGGACGGTCGTTTCCACCAAAAAACAAAGTTTGTTCAATACACCAATCCGCCTCTTCAATGCTTTGGCCTTTCCAAGCAAAAACACCGATACCTACTGCTGCAATAGCTGCTGCTGCCTGGTCTTGGGTTGAAAATATATTGCATGAACTCCATTTAACTTCTGCACCCAATGCAATCAAAGTTTCAATAAGTACGGCAGTCTGGATGGTCATGTGTAAACATCCCGCTACTCTTGCACCCTTGAGGGGCTGAGAAGCGCCATACTCTTTGCGTAGGGCCATTAAGCCGGGCATTTCAGCTTCCGCAAGTCTGATTTCTTTTCTTCCCCATTCTGCGAGGGTAATATCCTTGACCTTATACGGTAAAGCGAAGTCGAGTTGTGCAGTAGTTGACATGCGTTTAAAATTTTGCGCAAAGCTAACATATATTGGATAAATAGCGCAATTAGAGTAGATTTTTCGTAAGGTCTATTTCCATGATAAAATCATCCAATAAGTAGCCGTGGGCAATTTCTGTGACTTCCTCCTTTGCAATTACAAATCCAATGTGTTTGTAAAAAGCGACTGCTGGATTCCTTTTGTGGACATTGAGTTCCAAGACTGTTGCACCAAGAGGCTTTATTTCATTAGTAATGAAATGGACAATTGATTTACCAATGCCTTTGCCATGTACTTCGGGCTGGACATACAACTTGTTTAATCTAAATCGGTAAGGGTCTTCTTTATGTTTAACAGCGTAGGAGGCATACCCAATGGTTTCCTTATCCCATTCAATCAAAATAAACTGGTGGCCCTCTACCATCATTTGTTCTGTAAGCGCCTCTTCGCTATGCCATTCGTTCAACAAATATTCAATTTGTCCCATTGAAACAATTGCAGGGTAGACCTTTTTCCAAATTTCGTTGCTCAGTACTTGTATGATTGGAATGGACTCCAATCCGACTTTATTGATCGTTAACATTCAAGTTATTTGTAGTGAAAGTAGAAGCGGATTTATGCAAATGTACAGCTATAGCTTTTTTCGAAAGTACAATTCCTGTGATTAATGAAATCAAAGCACCCAGAAGCATGAGTAAGCTAAATTCATTGTCCTTATGTTGAGTGTCTTTAAGAAACAAAAAGAAGTTGTAGCTGCCATGAAATAGAATCGCCCAAAACAATCCAGCACCAAGTAGGTAGGGCTCTCTTTTTGTTTCGAACTTGGCTTTGCCCATAAAATATCCCATTAAAATGGCAAAAGTAGCATGAGCTGGAACTGCTAGAAACATTCGCAAAATGCCGGTTCCCATTCCATATTGATAAACGTAAAGGATGTTTTCTACTGTTGCAAAGCCCATTCCAACCATCACTGCATAAACAATACCATCAAATGGTTCATCATATGCTGGTTGTTGGTATGCATATCTTTTTAACATGAAATATTTACAAATTTCCTCCGGTAAAGCGACCATTAAATAGGCCTTCAGTGCATTTCCAAGCGTAGATTTAAAAAACAAGTGCTGTTCAGTGAAAGCAATGGGCAGTTCAAGTAGCATGGCTGGAATGATGGATAGCGCACCCAATAGAAAACTAATTATCAGGTGCTTTCTGGGCTCTCGGTTGTGCTCGTCTTTTAAAATAATATAGGCAGAAATGGCTACCCCCGGTGCGATAGCCAACATGAGCCAGTTCATAGAATTTCTTTGGATGAAGATAAAACAAAATCATGCTCATGCCGAAGGAGTTCTTTAAATTTAAGTATGATTAATCGTCCTAAAAAATTCAACATCTACTTGTTTTTATTTTCGCTTCTTTCTTTTTCTATGGGCTCCTGCATTTTAGAAGAGGAAAATGTGGATTGGAAAGAGTACCTGGGCGGACCAGACAGGAACCATTATTCCGATTTAACCGAGATCAATACATCTAATGTAAGCCAACTTCAAAAAGTATGGGAATTTCATACGGGGGATACATCCGGACAAATGCAATGCAATCCCATAATTGTGGATGGTTTGCTTTTTGGTTCGACTGCCTCCATTGAAATTTTTGCCTTAGATGCGGCTACTGGGAAAGAGGTTTGGCGATTCAAAGATGTTAGAGATGAACAATGGTTCAGTACCAACCGTGGGGTTGCTTATTGGGAATTGGGTGGAGACAGTAGAATATTGTTTAGTGCGGGAAGCTGGTTGTATGCTCTGCATGCTAAAACAGGTAAATTGGTCAGTTCTTTTGGGGATAGTGGCCGTGTAAGTCTAAAAGCAGGCTTGGGGGATCTTTCAAAGGATAAGTTTGTGATTGCCAGCACACCTGGAGCTGTTTATCGTAATTCTATAATTATGCCTTTGCGGATTTCTGAGAGTACCGGGGCAGCACCTGGGTATATACAATCGTTTAATGTCATCACGGGAAAATTGAATTGGGTGTTTAAAACCATTCCTGGTCCCGGTGAGACCGGCTACGCTACCTGGGAAAAGGACAACTACTTGAATGGGGAGGTAGGTGGTGCAAACTCCTGGGCTGGAATGAGTATTGATCGTAAAAGAGGTTTGGTTTTTGTCCCCACAGGCTCAGCAGCTTTTGATTTTTACGGTGGGAATAGAAAAGGGGATAATCTTTTTGCAAATTGTCTCTTGGCTCTGGATGCTAAAACTGGAAAACTTAGGTGGTTTTATCAACTGACCCACCACGATGTATGGGATCGAGATTTGCCAGCACCACCAAATTTGGTTACGCTGAATATGAACGGCAAAAAAGTGGAGGCAGTCGCACAAATTACCAAGCAAGGTTTTGTATTCGTCTTCGAACGTGAGACAGGGAAGCCATTATTTGATATAGAAGAAGTACCGGTGGCAATCAATGGCGTTCCTGGGGAGGTTTTATCACCAACTCAACCCCGGCCCACAAAACCGGCGCCTTTTGCCAGGCAGTCATTTAAAGAGGAGGAGATTAGCCTATTTGCTGAAAATAGAAATGAATTGGTGGAACAGTATAGGAAAATTCGAAAAGGCTGGTACGATCCACCATCATTGGAAGGAACCCTCATTTTCCCCGGATTTGATGGAGGGGGAGAATGGGGTGGCGCTGCGTTTGATAAAGAAACTGGACTTCTCTATGTCAATGCAACAGAAATGCCTTGGGTTCTACAATTAACAAAAGAAAAAAATGAAATAAATAAATCATTATCAATTGGTAATGAAGTATATCTTAATAATTGCTCAAGCTGTCATGGAGCGAATAAAAAAGGAAATTCTGCAAGTGGATACCCCTCTTTAACTGCGTTGGTTGGGCGAAAGAAAAGAGATGAAATTGAGCGGATTGTGACTGGCGGTAAAGGGATGATGCCTGGCTTTCCGTCTCTGAAAGCTGAAGATAAAAAGGCGCTTGTTGATCATTTATTGGGTATTGAAAAACAAGAGGCAGTCGAAAAGTCGGGTAATTCTCCGGCTACTAAAGTGCCTTATGGCTTCACTGGCTACAACAAGTTTTTGGATTCAAAGGGATATCCAGGTATACAGCCGCCATGGGGAACGCTTACAGCAATAAATTTAGCCAGTGGTGAGCATGTTTGGCAGGTGCCTTTAGGGGAGTATGCGGAGCTATCTGCAAAAGGGGTGCCTGTTACCGGGACTGAAAATTATGGGGGCGGTATAGTTACCAAGGGTGGTTTATTTTTTATTGGGGCTACAAAAGATGAGCGGTTCAGGGCTTTTGAAAAGTCGACTGGCAAAATGCTTTGGCAGGCAACAATTCCAGCATCATCTTTTGCTTCACCAAGTACCTATAAAATAAATGATAATCAATATGTTGTGGTTGTTTGTGGCGGAACAAAATTGGGCACAAAAAAAGGCGACAGTTATGTCGCCTTTGCTATAAGAAAATAAGCGTATTCTTTATTTTAACCGGCTTTGTACATATGCTGCAGCTTGCTCTGGGGTTAGGATGCCAAGTATCATTTGCCTTAAACCCTCAGACATAATTGCATCTCCTGTTGGGGAGCTGGCGCTTAGTTTTTCGTCCATTAGTCTGACCGTCAAGGTTGCATTTTTTGAAGCATCAAACATTTCTTGTGCCAATAGGTTTGTTACACGAAAAGCACCTGGCGTGTAGGAGAAGAATCCAGGAAGTTCATTCATGATGCCATGTCCGTATTCAATTCCTGAAAGCCATTTGAGATAGGTGATGGCTGCATCGTAGTTCTTAGATTGTTTGTTAACGCCAATACCGGCATCTACTTGAAAACAATATTGTAGTTTATCGCCTGCATTTTTTGGGGGTGGAGCAAACCATCCCAGATTTGTGCTATTTAATCCACGCTCATTAAAAAGGCTAATTTCCCAAGATCCCCCTATAAAAATTGCAGCTTTTCCAGCAGCAAATAAATCTCTTGCTCCACCATAATCTAGTGTTTCGTATCCGGTTGGGAAGTATTTTTTTAACGAGTTCACCAGATTAAATGCATCAATAAAATTAGCATCAGTTAGTTTTTGTGTGCCATTTATTAGTGCTTGTCTTGCTGTCTCTCCTCCATAAAAATTAGCCCCCAGTCCACAATAGATAACCCTGTTCAATGTCCATCCTGTGCCACCGGCTCCTTGTGCAATTACGGTTTCACCGTTTGTCTTTAATATCTCACAAGCAGCAAGAAACTCTGTCCAGTTGGTTGGCTCTTGTATTTGGTATTTACTAAATAGGGACTTGTTGTAATACACTCCGTGGGTTACACCTACTGAAGGGCTTCCGTAGGTAATACCTGTTTCTGTGGTCCATGCCGCTAATGGTGTTTTGGGATATGCATTGAGATTTGGAACAACAGTGGTTAGGTCGGCTAAATATCCTGCGTTGTATAAAGCCCTACCCCTGTCGTATGACCAAAGGAAGATGAGATCTGCGCCAACACCTTTTGCGAGATTGGAACTGACTACAGAATCATATATGATATCACCGGGAGAAGAAAAATTAATTTTAATATTTGGGTATAGCGCAGTGAATTGTGCATTGATACGGTTCATTTCATCTACATCATCCACCCTCCAACTTGTAAAATTAAGTTCTATTGCTTTGTTTTCATTTTTTTCACAACTTTCAAATGAAATAATTAACACTGTTGCTAAAGCTAAATACAGAAAATTTCTTCTATAGAAATTAGTAATGACTTTATGATTGCTTAATCCTTTCATTTTTTAAAAAATTATTTGATAAATTGTAACTGAGTGTTTTGGTGAATTGTTGTGGGTGAAGGTATGGATTAGAGATTGGTTTGGTTAATTTCAATTATTTGAAGATGCGAAGTCTGGGTATTAAATATTTCTTGCTGCATTTTTTTGTTTTTTTGTTTTTTCATGGGATCCTCCAAGCCCAGCGTTTTGGAGGAAACCCAACTATGATAAAATGGAAGCAAATTGATGTGCAATCTGCCGACATTATTTTTCCCAAGGGGATGGATACTGCAGCGTTTGCAATTTCAAAATGGATAAATAGGATAGACAAAGAGAAGACCGGCAAATTGGGAGGGCAGTCATCCAATATTCCAATAGTCATCCAAAACCTCCCCGTCACATCCAATGCTTATGTGGGCTTGGGTCCCTGGAGAAGTGAATTATACACTTTTCCACCACAAAATGCTTTGGAATTGGGTTCAACCAATTGGATTGCGAATTTGGTGGTTCACGAATACCGCCATGCCCACCAATTCAGCAATTTCAAAAAAGGGTTGTCGAAATTCGCCTATATAGTTGCGGGGCAACAAGGGCAGGCGCTAGCCAATTCGGCATCTGTTCCGGATTGGTTTTTTGAAGGGGATGCTGTTTACGAAGAGACAAAATACTTGAGTCAGGGCCGTGGCCGTCTTCCTTATTTTTTCGACCCATTTCATTCCATTTGGTTGGGAAAGAAGAATTATTCCTTTCAGAAACTCCGCAGTGGATCTTTGAAGGATTTGGTGCCCAGCCATTATCAACTTGGATATATGCTGGTTGCTTACGGTTATACCAAATATGGAGATGATTTTTGGGGGAAGGTCACTGCCGATGCAGCTGGCTATAAAGGGTTGTTATATCCTTTTCAAAAAGCCATAAAAAAATACAGTGGACAAACCTATAAACAATTTACTGCTGAGGCTATTGGCTCATTCAGGGTAAAGCTGCCAGCTTCCACAACAATTGGAAAAGAGCAAGCTGTCACTTTACCCAATGAAAAACGGTTGATCAATTATCATTTTCCTGTTGTATTGGATGGTGATTCTTTGCTGGTTCTTAAAAAACCTGCCAATGAAGTTCCATATTGGGTAATCATCAATAAGCAAAAGGAGAAGCGACTAGGAATAAAAGAAATTGGCATCGAAGATTATTATACCTATAAAAGGGGGTTTGTGGTGTATACAGCCAATGGGTTTGATCCAAGATGGTCGTGGAGAGAGTACAGTGATATCAGTTTGTACAATATCTATGATGGTTCAAGAACAAGGCTGACAAAAGGAGGAAGGTATTTATCACCTGATCTGTCCAATGATGGTGAAAAAGTAGTTGCGGTTCAATATACGATTGAAGGGAAATCTAGTCTTGATTTTATTGATTTTGGTTCTAAGCAACTTGAGCATCGTTATGAACATCCAGAAGGGATGTATATGAGTTATCCTGTATTTTCTGCTGATGACCAGAAAGTGTATTTCATAGCTAGAAGGGATAATGGTGAATCGGCTGTGCAAGCATACGATCGTTCAAAAAATGAAACAAGTACTTTGATACCCTTTGTGAATACACCCATTTCATTGTTAAGGTCGAAAGGAGATTGGTTACTTTTTACCGTATCACAAGAGAGTAAAAATGAATTGTGGAGGTACAATGTAAAAACAAAGGTGATGAACCTAGTTGTTTCGTCTTCAACGGGTGCTTATGCTGGTGATTTGAATGCAACGGGTGAGGATATTGTTTATAGCAAGCCGACTGCTGAAGGGGAGCAGGTCTTTAAATTGGCCAACGCTGATACTTTACCAAGAGTGGCTCTAACTGATGCTGCACTGGTTTATCCTGTCCGTTATAGTTTTCCTGAATCTGAACCATTAGCAAAGGATACAAGTTTTTCTGTAGAAAAATTTAAGAAGGGAAATAAGTTGTTTAATATTCACAGTTGGCGTCCTTTCTATGAACAACCAGATTGGAGTTTTACGTTATATGGGGAGAATGTATTGAACACATTTCAATCTTCTTATGATTATACCTACAATGAAAATGAAGGTTCGCATAAAGTCGGGGCTAACCTTGCGTATGGAGGATGGTATCCATGGGTGACTGGCGCAACCAGTTATACAGTCAACAGAACATTTAACGATCAAACTAGAACATATCAATGGAATGAATGGAATGGAAATATCGGATTACGCTTACCGTTTAATTTTACTTATGGTAAGCTTTATAAAAGATTGGATTTGTCTGCAACTTTAAATGGACAAATGGTGGATTACCAAGCGAAATCAATTCCACAGCCACAAGATAGATTCCTTGGTTTTGTGCAACAACAAATGACTTGGTCGATGCAGACTCAGCAAGCTGTTCAACAGATCTTTCCAAGGTTTGCATTTGTTGTTAGAGCTCAAAATAAAATGGCCATTGGCAATACAAAGGCCAATCAATTGTTTCTAACCGGACAATTATACTTACCCGGTGCAATGAAAACACATGCATTGGTATTAGGTGCTTCTTACCAAAGGAGAGATACCTTAAGACAATACATTTTTAATAATGGATTTGCTTTATCGAGAGGATATTCAGCATTTGATTTTCCGCGTATGTGGAAATGGAATGTCAATTATCATTTCCCTATTGTATATCCTGATTTTGGATTGGCGAATATTGTCTATTTCCAAAGGGTTCGCGCCAATGTATTTTATGATGATACTTATTTGAAGAGTTTAAGGACTGGTAGAATAACAAACCTAAGAAGTGCTGGCACAGAAATCTATTTTGATACGAAATGGTGGAATCAGCAGTCGGTCAGCTTTGGAGTTCGTTACAGTCGACTTCTAGATAGTAGACTGGTAAACCCGAATTTGAATCCAAATGTATGGGAGTTTATACTACCGCTCAATTTGGTAACAAATTGAGCGGGGTATAGATTAGTTGATTAGATGTGAATGAAAAGTTCTTCGTTAGCTCTTCTCACTTTAGGGGCTTTTGATAAAAAATCTTTTTCTTCATCACGATAACCCAATGCAAGTAGACAAACAGAGGTCAATCCCTTTTCCTTTAAACCCAAAACTTCATCAACTCCAGCTGGAACAAATCCTTCCATAGGGGTAGAATCAACGCCTTCAATTGCTGCAGCAGTCAGTCCAAAGCCCAATGCAATATAAACTTGCTTCTCCGCCCAAATTAAAAGATTTTCTATAGAGCTGTTGTTTATTTTTCCTTTTACATTTGATGCAAATCCACTTAAGGAATCAACGGTTACATTTCTTTTCGCTGCTATGTCTGCCATGTATTTATCTACTTGACCTTCATTGAAGTTGGTCCATGCAGCAAAAACAACCACAGCAGATCCTTCAACAATTTGAGGTTGTTTGTAGCAATGTGGTAATAATTTTTCTCTAGTTGCTTTATCCTTAATTACAAGAATAGAGTAGGGTGTGAATCCCAATGAACTTGGTGCCAACTTAATTGCTTCCAAGATGGAATTTAATTTTTCTTCAGGTATACCATTCCCATTCATTCTCTTGGTCGCATACCGCCATTCTAACGCTTTCAAAAAACTTGTAGTCTCCATATTCAGTGTTTAAACATTAAAATTAAATAAATAAAGTTAAATGACTAAATTTCTTTTCATTTTTTTCTTATATTTGCACCCCGTTTGGGAGTTTAGCTCAGCTGGTTTAGAGCATCTGCCTTACAAGCAGAGGGTCGGCGGTTCGATCCCGTCAACTCCCACAAAGCCACCACATTCTGGTGGCTTTTTCTTTTGTGTCAACGTTGTACAATCCCTTTTGTTCAAAGCGGTGAAGATTTTCCCTTTGTTTGTTAATTCTTTATCTTCAAACAAACAATTGAAGATGAAAAAAGCTATAGGATTGATTTACTTCTTGCTCGTATCTTTTTCTTTATTTGCCCAAGAGTCTGGAATATATCAATTACCTCCAAAAGAAATCCTGGATTTGGTATTGGCTGATCCTGCACCAACAATTAGTGTGGATGGCAAGGCCAAAATGATGCTGTTGATGGGAAGAAGTTCTTATCCAGAAGTAGAGGAACTAGGACAGGCTGAAATGAAGTTGGCGGGATTGAGGTTGAACCCAAATAATTTTTCACCAACGCGTCAGAACTACATCAAGTCATTGAAACTAAAAGAAGTGAAATCTGGAAAGGAAATCAAAATCAATGGTCTCCCTACAAATTTGAATGCGCTTAATCCGACTTGGAATCCTGCTGAATCAAAAATTGCTTTTTTTAATGTTACTCCTACTGGCGTTGATGTTCACGTAATTGAGGTAGCAACAGCACAAGCTAAGAAAATCAATACTTCAAAAGCGAATCTTGTTTTGGGTAACAGTTTGATATGGATGGATGATGCAACGGTGATGTATAAGTCGAATGCGAACAATGCTGCTAATCTTAAAGCCAGACCAATCACGCCAAAAGGTCCAACTATTCAAGAGAACCTTGGAAAAGTAGCACCAAGCGTTACCTATCAAGATTTAATTAAATCACCTTACGATGAATATGTATTTGAATTTTTGGCAACCACACAATTGGTAAAAAATACCAATGGGGTAGAGTCAAAAATATCATCACCTGCTATCTATAGTTCTCTTTCATTATCGCCAGACAAGAAATGTATGCTTGCGAGAACAATTCGTAAGCCATTTTCATATTTGGTGACAGCTGGCGGATTTGCTGCTGATGTTAATGTGGTATCGACGGATGGAAAAATAAGAAAGTTAGTTATGCAATTGCCCTCCTCTGAGGGAACACCAAGTGGTTATGATAATGTTCAAAATGCTGCAAGATCATTCCAGTGGAAAGATGATGAACCATCAACTTTAGTTTATGCTATGCCATTGGATAGTGGCATAATGAAGAAGCAAGTCCCTTTTCATGATGCTGTATATGCTTTGAGTGCTCCTTTTGCTGGTGAGGGCAAAGAGTTGTTTAAAACAAAAGGAAGATTTTCAAATGTTGCTTGGGGTAATGAACAGGTAGCATTGGTGACTGAAGTGCTTCGGTCAAAACAATTGTATACCATCAGTAAATACAGTCAGGTACAAAACAGTTTGGAAACGCTTATTGAGAGAAGTCTTACTGATCAATACAGTAACCTTGGTAATCCTGTTACCAAAAAGAATAAATTCGGAAGAGAGGTAATTGCTTTGGTTGACAATGGACAAGCAGTGTTGATGAACAATACTTCGGGTTCATCGCCTAAAGGTGATTTACCATTTTTGTCGACTTTCAATCTTCAAACAAAAGTCAATACCATCATTTGGAGAAGCAACGAAGATTGTTTCGAATTTGTTGCAGATGTATTGGATGCAGATAAATTATTAGTAGTTACAAGAAAGGAGACTGAAGTTGAATTCCCGAATTATCATTTGAAGTCGTTGAAAGAAAATTCTTCTGTCGCAATCACCTCATTTGCTAATCCTTATGCTTCAATGGTTGGGGTTACAAAAGAGAAAATCAAGTACAAGAGAAAAGATGGGGTTGATTTGACGGGTGATCTTTATTTACCCAAAGGATACAACAAAGAAAAAGATGGTCCCTTACCCACACTGTTATGGGCTTATCCAAGAGAATTTACCAATGCGGCTGATGCCAGTCAAATTAGAGGAAACCAACACAGGTTTACGATGTTGAGTTGGGGTTCTCCTATATTTTATGTTACACAGGGATATGCCATTCTTGATAATGCTGAAATGCCTATTGTTGCTACATCACAAGACAAAAAGCCCAATGATGATTTTGTCAATCAGTTGAAATTAAATGCTGCTGCTGCAATTGATAAGTTGGTTGAAATGGGAGTAAGTGATCGAAATAGGTTTGCTGTTGGTGGGCACAGTTATGGGGCCTTCATGACTGCCAACTTATTGGCACATACTACTGGATTGTTTAAAGCTGGTATAGCGAGGAGTGGAGCGTATAATAGAACGCTTACGCCATTTGGTTTTCAAAATGAAGAGCGTACGCTATGGCAAGCTCCAGATCTTTATTTAGGGATGAGTCCATTTATGTATGCCGACAAAATCAAAACACCGATTTTATTGACACATGGTGAAATGGATGACAATACAGGAACCTATCCCATCAACAGTGAACGTTTGTATGCTGCGATAAAAGGCCATGGTGGGACTGTCCGCTTTGTTTATCTTCCCTACGAAGCACATGGATACCGTGGTAAAGAAAATGTTCTTCATCTACTTTATGAGCAGGGAAGGTGGTTGGATAAATATGTAGGGAGTAATAATAATATTAAATAAATGATTAATTTGTTTACTATAATTTTTAAATGATTTGCCATGAGTGAAATATCCCGTCAGGAATTTTTAAAAATGACTGCTTCGGCTGGAGCTGCTCTTTTGCTGTCTTCATTGGAAACATTTGCAAAAGAGAACAACGCTACCAAGCTTCGCGTTGCAGTTATTGGATGTGGAAGTGTGAGTAACAGGTATATCCCGCATTTGCAGAGTTCAGCTATGATAGATGTAGTGAGTTTATGTGATATTAAATACGAGAGAGCCGTTGCGCAAAAAAAACAGTACAATGTAAATGCTGAAACCTATCCAAATATTGATGCCTTGTTAAAAGGTGTTCCTTTTGACATGATGGTTACACTCACTGATATGCAGTTGCATGGTGAGTTAAATAAGAAGGCATTGATGGCAGGTAAGCATGTGTGGAGTGAGAAGCCAATGGCAAATACCTATGCTGAGGGTAAGGCTTTATTGGATTTGGCAAAGAGTAAAAATCTTCGTCTATGGGGAGCACCTGCCGTTGTGAACAGTCCACAATTTTCTTTCATGGCCAAATGTATTCAGGAAGGTAAACTTGGACGACTTGCCAGTGCACATGGTCAGTACGGACATACTGGTCCGGGTTGGTCTTCTTTCTTCTACGAAAAAGGTGGTGGTAGTATGCCAGATTTAGGTGTATACAACATAGCAACATTAACTGGATTACTCGGCCCTGCATTGTCTATTATGGCTATGACCAGTATTGTCAATCCAGAAAGAATGATTGATGGAAAAGGGCTGGTTAAAGTAGAGGCAGAGGACAATGCACATATTTTAATTGATCATGGAAAAGGAATAATCAGTCACGTTATGTGTGGCTTTAATTATTTTGATCCGCATGGGCATGAGGCAAAGGCGCAACAACTTCATTCTATACAAATTTTTGGGGATAAAGGAAATTTGAGGTTGATTGGATATGACTGGGAAACCAATGGTGTTTATTTGGATGATTCATGGGACAATCCAGCAACCCTATATGAGAAGGAACCTGGGGGTTATCTTTGGCAGGAAGGTGCTACAAAGGTTGGTGAATCAATACTCAGTAAAACAGAGTCCAAAATCAATGTAGAGCATGCATTACACGTATTAGAGGTAATGGAAGCCGCCAGAAAATCATCTGCAACCGGTACTAAAATCAAAATGCAATCCACTTTCAAGTTTCCAATACTTTAGTTGCTTTTGTTCTGATTAAGCAGAAAGTTTGTTGTGAGGAAGTTAGATTTAGCTTCCTCACTTCTTTTTCTACTTGCTTATGCTTAATTTTGTCGATCGTTTGGAACATTAGCTCAGTTGGTTTAGAGCATTACTTTGACAGAGTAGGGGTCACTGGTTCGAGCCCAGTATGTTCCACTGAAATAATTTTAATTTAATTAATGCCACTTAATAATCCACTTTTTCAAGAAGAGTTTGATGTTGATGTTCTTGATAGCTCAAGATACATGTTGGTGGTATGGAACGACGATGTCAATACCTTTGATTGGGTAATCAAAACCCTGATTGAGGTATGTAAGCATGAACCTGAGCAGGCGGAACAATGTGCGATGTTGATTCACTACAAAGGTAAGACAGATGTGAAGCGGGGAAGTTTTGAGGAGTTGAAGACCATGTGCGAAGCAATTATTGACAGGGGTATTGGAGCGACTGTTGAAGAGATTAAAAGCTAAAATCAATCAAAGTTTTTTGATAGCGTTGGATTTAGTTCTGCATAGGTTAACACCATTGAACGAATGAATTCATTTGATGCAGCAGGTTCTAGTTGTTTGGCTAGTTTTTCAAGCTTTATTTTTTTTATCAACTGTTCATCGATATAGCCAACAGCCAAAAAATCATTTTTACTAATCAGAATACAAGATCGTTCCTTGGGTTCTCTTCCCTCTCCAAAAACAGCCATGGTTGGATCCATCTCATGTAGACTTACTATAACAGCGTCCACTTTCTTATTGTAATTATCGATGTTTTCTTTGTTGGCACAAATGCCTTCACAAAATGCTTCTTCTATTCCAACACATTCAATGGTTTCGTGTTGTAAAAAACACATCTTTGGACAAAGTTTATGTGTTCTGGCTAGTCTATTCAAAATTCTAGTCCCTTCCACTTGGAAAGGAAAGCTGGTATGGGTGATTAAGTTTTTTTTCTTTTTTACTACTCCTAGTCTTTTGATGCCACGTTGATCAGTATAGCTACAAATCCCAAATCTATTTTCAAATTTCTTTTGAGATCGGTTAAACATTGGCCAGATTCTTTTGATCTCAATACTCTCCATAACACTCATCATCAATTCATTTCCACATTCCTTGAAGCTAATTTTGTGTACCATTCTCATCAGCTCTTGTTTTCTTTTGCTGATGTCGTTATTTGAAAAATGACTAACTACTCTTTTTCTTAATCTTTTTGCTTTACCAACATAAATGATTTTCCCTTTGGTATCATGAAAGTAATATATACCGGGTGTTTCAGGTAATTCTTCAAGGTTGTCGCTTGACAGGTGAATGGGTAAATAGGCATCGCCACTGCCTTTTTTCAGCATTGCATTGATTTGCTTGCCATTATCTGCAACTATAATTCGGTGAAAGAGTTCTGTAGTTGCTTCTGCATCGCCCATGGCACGGTGCCTGTTGTTTAAATTAATTTGCAAAGATCTGCATAGGTTGCCAAGGCTATAACTGGGAAGATCCTCAAAAACTTTTCTACTTAACCTGACAGTGCAAAGTTTTCTTGAATTGATTTTAAATCCTTGTTGATTGAGTTGGTGTGCAATGAAAGAGTAATCAAAATTCACATTGTGTGCAACAAAGATTTTGTCTTGCAAAAGTGTGTACACTTCGTTTGCAATTTGCCCAAAAGTCGGCGCTTGGCTAACCATGGCATCTGTTATTCCGGTAAGGTTTTCTATAAACACTGGAATGGGTAGCATTGGATTTACCAGTGTAGTATAGCGGTCTAAAACCTGTTTTCCATCAGTAATTACAATGGCTATTTCCGTTATCCTACCTGATCCGGCACTACCACCTGTTGTTTCGATATCTACAATTGCATACATGCTTTGGAAAAACTGTCCAAAGCTAAGAACAAAATGACAAGCAGATTCTAAAAATTTACCCTAAGTGAAGATTAAAATGCTTTTCTATTTTGATGGCTAAATGTCTTTTGCTTAATGATGTTGAAGCCCTGTTCTCAATCCAGACATCGTGGTGGTTTTTACTTTTATTCAAAAGATTGAGAAGCTCATACCTGGTTTCACCATTAGTCAGTGATTTCTTAATCATGACTTTTCTTTTGTCTATCCAAACTGCATCCCTTTGGTTGTTCATGGATAAATAGATTAAATATTTGGTAATCAATTAATTATATAGATTGTAAGATCAATTATTCTTATATATCTAAAAATGACTGCTCTCATGGATTGACGTTATCTTGGTCAGTTTTTTGATTTTTTCAGTAGGAATTTTAACATTAATTTTGCATTTGAAGCGTAACTGAGAGATATCCCAGTTCGTAATCCTTATGAGAATAGTATTTTAAAAAAATACCCATACAATTTCTCTACGATGAAGAAAAACAGCAATAACCCATTTAACCTTCCTACCAATGTAATAGTTGTATTGATCGTGCTTGCCCTTTATGGTGCAATTATATTGGTGACTTATTTGGTTTGGTAGTCTTTCTTGACTTTTTTGCTGTTTAATTTTCTCAACTTTAGCTGTATTTATTTCAAACAAGGCTAGATAAACTTCCTTCTATTTTCTTGCTACCTTTGTGGACTAAAAAACGGGTAGTAGCTCATGGAAATTTCCAAAAATTTTGATTTTAAATCTGCTGAAGCCAAGTGGTATGCACATTGGTTAGCAAACAAATGTTTTGAAAGCACTCCAGATGAAAGGGAGCCATACACGGTTGTAATTCCTCCACCCAATGTGACAGGTATTTTGCACATGGGTCATTGTCTTAATAATACCATTCAAGACATTTTAGTAAGACGTGCAAGAATGATGGGGAAAAATGCATGTTGGGTTCCTGGTACTGACCATGCTTCAATTGCAACAGAGGCAAAAGTTGTGCAGATGTTACGTGAACGTGGAATTCAAAAAGCAAGTTTAAGTAGAGAGGAATTTCTTTCCTATGCTTGGGAGTGGAAAGAAAAATACGGTGGAATTATTTTGCAGCAGTTAAAAAAACTAGGTTGTTCTCTTGATTGGAACCGGACCAGTTTTACCATGGATCCTGATTACTACCAATCTGTTATTCAGGTATTCAATGACCTTTATTCCAAAGGTTATATTTACCGAGGCAAGCGAATGATCAACTGGGATCCAAAAGCAAAAACTGCCCTGAGTGACGAGGAAGTTATTTTTAAAGAGGTTCAAGGAAAATTATATTTTTTAAAATATCAATTACTAGATGCGGATGGCAATAAATTACCACTAGCAGATGCTGGAATTACCATAGCTACTGTAAGACCAGAAACAATATTAGGTGATGCTGCGATAGCAGTCAACCCCAATGATGAACGTTTCAAACATTTGATAGGCAGTTTTGCTGTTGTTCCATTGATTGATAGAAGAATTCCAATTATAGGAGATGATTATGTTGCTATTGATTTTGGATCAGGCGCATTAAAAATTACACCTGCACACGACATGAACGATAACCAGATTGGTATCAAACATGGGTTGCAAGTTGTTGACATTTTAAATGAGGATGGCACATTAAGTAGTGATGCACAATTGCTTGTTGGAAAAGACCGGTTTGAAGCAAGAAATGAAATCATTAGACTTTTACAAGAGGCAGGCCATGTTGTGAAGATTGATGAGTACGTACACCAAGTTGGTTTTTCTGAAAGAACTGATGTGGTTGTTGAACCACGACTATCCTTGCAATGGTGGGTAGATATGAAGAAAATTTCTGGTCCCGCTTTGTCTGCAGTCCAGGATGGTGAAATCAATTTTCATCCTGCAAAATTCAAGAACCTCTATCGCCATTGGATGGAGAACATCAAGGATTGGTGTATTTCACGCCAATTGTGGTGGGGGCATCAAATTCCTGCTTGGTACGACGCTGAGGGAAGATTTATAGTTGCAATGAATGAAGAAGAGGCGAAGGAAAAGTTTTCAAAAGAATTCAATATTGTCAATCCCCAATTAAAACAAGACGAAGATTGTCTTGATACTTGGTTCTCATCCTGGCTATGGCCATTTGAAGTTTTCAAAGGAATATCCAAGCCGGGAAATAAAGAGGTATCCTATTATTATCCCACACAATCATTGGTGACTGCCCCAGAAATCATCTTTTTCTGGGTAGCCAGAATGATAATGGCAGGTTACGAATACATGGGGAAAAAGCCATTTTCGGATGTCTATTTTACTGGTATTGTTAGAGATACCCAAGGAAGGAAAATGAGCAAACAGTTGGGTAATTCACCAGACTTGTTGGAGATGATTGATGAGATCGGTGCTGATGCAGTGCGTTTTGGTATTTTGATTGCATCGCCTGCTGGTAACGATTTGCTGTGGGATAAAGCATCGAATGAACAGGGAAGAAATTTCATCAATAAATTATGGAATGCACTGAAGCTAATTCAAATTTGGAAAGAAAGGGCAAAGCAAAACTTAACGACTGAAGAAGTGAGTCTTGCTTCTGACTGGCCACACCAGTGGTTTGAGGCAAGGTTGCGTGCAGCTTCTAGTGAAATTGATTCGTTGATGGCGCAGTATAAACTGAGTGAGGCGCTAAAGACTTTGTATTCTTTAATTTGGGATGATTTTTGTAGTTGGTATTTGGAGTTGGTAAAGCCTGGGTTTGAAAAGCCAATGGACCAAGCCCATTTGGATAGGGTATTGAACAACTTTGAAATGTTACTGGAGAGATTGCATCCTTTTATGCCTTTCTTAACAGAAGAAATTTATCAATTGCTGCGTTCAACCCAATCGGTTGATCTTTGCGTAAGACAATTGGATACAAGTATGCATCCACATACTGAAGACGCAAATTATTTGAAAGATGGAGAGCTCTTAAAAGCTGCAATCACTGCTATCCGCGACGCAAGGGTGAAGTCGCAAATAAAAAACAAAGATTCGGTTTCCCTTTATTGTACAACCCAAGAGAAATCTTCATGGGAAGCAATCCAACAGCTTTTGTCTAAGCAAGTGAATTCCGCTGCATTTTCCTTCACAGAGGAGCCCATTACGAATACTATTCAATTGGTAGTAGGCAGTTCAAAAATATATGTCCAATCGGAACAGGTGTTAGACACCAGTGCACAAAGAAAAACACTTGAGGAAGAGCTGGCCTATTATACTGGATTTTTGATTTCGGTAGAGAAGAAATTAACCAATGAAAAGTTTGTGCAAAATGCCAAGCCTGAAGTAGTGGAGATGGAAAAGAAAAAACAAAATGATGCTTTGCAAAAAATAGTGTTATTAAAAGAGAGTATAGCAAATTTGGGTTAGGAACAGCTACTTGAATTTATCTAATTTCCCAGTCCACTATTTTATTTTCTAATTTCATTTGGTGTGGCGTAGAGATGCGAATGTAATTGTCTGTATATCCCTCAATCATGCTATTTTTTTCTTCTTTTTCAAAAAGGACTGACCGGGTTTTTCCAAGCTGACTACTTCTGAAATACTGCATTTTCTGATAGGAGAGGTTACGAAGAATCTTGTTTCTTTCGTTTCGAATATGAATCGGTACTATTTCTTTAAGTTCTAGTGCTTTTGTATTGGTTCTTTCGGAGTAGGTAAATACATGTAAGTAGGAAACCTCCAAGGCATGGAGAAAATCAAAGGTGTCTTGAAAATCTTGATCACTTTCTGATGGAAATCCAACTATAACATCTACGCCAATGCCACAATCAGGCATGAGCGATTTAACCAAGGCAATTCTTTCCTGGTATAATTCTCGTTTATAGCGTCTACGCATGAGGCCCAATATCGTGTTGCTACCACTTTGTAATGGAATGTGGAAATGTGGCATGAATTTTTTGCTCTTTGCAACCAGTTCGATAATTTCTTCAGTGAGTAAATTGGGCTCAATTGAAGAAATCCGAAACCTTTCAATGCCTTCGGTCTGGTCAAGCGCTTGACAAAGTGAATAGAAATTGGTTGTTCTTTCGCCATCAATTATGCCAAAATCTCCCAAGTTTACGCCGGTAAGTACAATTTCTTTTACCCCTTTTTCAGCTATTTCATTTACTTGGTTTACAATATTTTCAATGGTATTGCTTCTGCTTTTCCCTCTGGCCATAGGAATGGTGCAGAAAGAGCAAGTATAATCACAGCCATCTTGCACCTTGAGGAAGGTCCTGGTTCTATCCGTAACAGAAAAGGAGGTATTAAAGTCGTTTACTTCATTGATGTCGCAACTACATATTTTGGTTGAGTCGCCTTTTATAAATTGTGTAAGATGATCAACCAGATTGAATTTTTCTGCAGCGCCCAAAACCAGGTCAACTCCAGGGATAGCTGCGATTTCAGTGGGTTTTAGCTGAGCATAACAACCAGTAATTACAACAACAGCATCTTCATTCTGCTTTTGAATTCTTCTCACCAATTGTCGGCATTCTTTATCGGCGTTTTCTGTAACAGAACAGGTATTAATAACATATACGTCGGCTACCTCCTCAAATTCCTTTTTGAGGAACCCTTCCTTTTCTAGCATCCTACCTAGGGTAGAAGTCTCTGAAAAATTGAGTTTGCACCCAAGGGTATGTAATGCTATGGTTTTTTTAGCTTGCATTTGGGCGACAAAGATACAAATGGGAAGGTGTATATTTGAATTATTCTATGAGCAGGTTTAGGTACTTTTTGTTTCCTCTACAGATTCTTTATAACCTCTATTCCATGGCCCTTTTTGTGGCCATCATCCTTTTATTGTTTCCCCTGCTGCCTTTATGTGCCTTGCTTGGCAGAATCAAAGGGGCTAACATCATGTATAAGCTTTTTAGGTTTTTGGGAAACCTATGGCTTTTCATGATTGGCATACCCCACAAGACTATTTATGAATGCAAGCCGGACCCGACCGAGCAATATATTTTTGTGGCCAACCATATCGCATATCTGGACGCTGTAACGATTGTCAGTTCCATTAAACACAATTTCAGACCTATTGGGAAGCATGAACTGATTAAGGTGCCTGTATTTGGACTACTCTATAAATTTTGTGTAGTTACGGTAAATCGTTCCAATGCTCAAGACAGGTTAAGAAGTTTAAATGACCTTAGGAAGGTATTGGCTCAGGGAATTTCTGTTGCTGTATTTCCCGAAGGCACATTTAATATGGCAGATGCTCCATTGAAGGAAATGTACGATGGGGCATTCAAATTAGCAGTTGAGACAGGTAAGAAAATTCAACCTATTGTTTTTCTCGATACGTATGATAGAATGCACTACAAACATTTTTTTACTTTGAATCCAGGTAAGTCGAGAGCCATTTATTTGGCGCCCATCGATCCAGCAGATTATCCCGGAACTGACTCCAAGTTTTTAAAATGTTTATTGGAAAAGCAGATGTCAGCTAAGTTGATTGCCTATAAAGCATCCTGGATCAATCTCAAATATTTTAATCATTCTTAAACTTATTTAGTTGTTTGCAGAAGTCATTATACCACTTGCTATTCCCAAAACATATACCTATTCAATTCCATCAGATTTGATTGAAGTTGCATTGCCGGGCGTGAGGGTAGAAGTTATTTTTGGAAGACAGAAACGGTATTCAGGCATCATCAAATCTGTTGGTTCAAAAGCACCTGATGGCTTTATTCCAAAGCCGCTTGTTCAAGTGTTGGATGCCGAGCCCATTCTTTATGAGCGTCAGCTTCAACTATGGAATTGGATGGCTAACTATTACATGTGTAGTGAAGGTGAAGTAATGGCGGCAGCTCTTCCTACCCAGTTTAAATTGAGCAGTGAAACCATCTTGATTCTGAACGATGAATATGGTGATGATTTCAGCAATTTGGACGACCAAGAGTATTTGGTTGCAGAAGGACTTTTGTTAAAGAAAGAACTTCGAATGGATGAAGTTCAAGGTATCTTGGATGTGGTACATGTTTATCCTGTGGTGAAGCGGCTTCTTGAGAAAAAAGTTTGTCTTGCATGGGAATCGCTAAAAGAGAAATACACACCTAAGAAAGAAAAATTTGTACTACTGCATCCCGATTATCTCAGTGAAAATGCATTGTCGGGTTTGTTAAACGCATGGAACAACAAAGCACCCAAACAACTTGAACTTTTGTTGGCATTTCTTCATTTACAAAAAATTGAGGGGGAAGTAAAGCAAACTGCGCTGTTGAAGAAATCTGGAGCCTCTGCGGCGCAATTAAATTCCTTGGTTCAGAAAAATATTTTAGTAGTAGCTAGTCAGTCTGTTGATCGAATTAGCTTGGGCGCTAAAGATGTAGAAATTGATTTTCAACTTTCTGATCAACAACAACAGGCCTTAACGGCGATAAAAGAAAATTTAAAAACAAAAGATGCTTGCTTGCTTCATGGAGTTACTTCCAGTGGTAAAACACAGGTGTATATTAAATTAATGGAAGAGCAAGTGAATGCAGGAAAACAAGTATTGTTTCTTTTGCCTGAAATTGCACTTACTGCACAAATCATTAGGCGGTTACAAAAACATTTTGGTGGATATATTGCAATCTATCATTCGAAATTTAATCCAAATGAAAGAGTTGAATTGTGGAACAAGGTTAAGCGTGGGGAAATTAGAATTGTATTGGGTGCAAGATCAGCTTTATTTCTGCCGTTCGTTGACCTATCCCTGGTTATTGTAGATGAAGAGCAAGATTCCTCATTTAAACAGCAAGATCCTGCCCCAAGATACAATGCAAGAGATGCGGCACTTTATTATGCTAAATTGTTTTCAGCGAAAGTCGTTCTTGGTAGTGCAACACCAAGTCTAGAAACTTACGCACAAGCTGTTGCGGGTAAATATGGATTGGTCGAACTTTTTGAAAGGTATGGTGGTGTTGCACTTCCAAACATAGAAGTGGCTGACATAAGAAAATTGGATGGTAATAAGGTGGTGAGACAAATGATAACCGACCATTTACGAGAAGAAATTGAACGTGTGGTTAACAACAAAAAACAAGTCATTTTATTTCAAAATAGAAGGGGATATGCTCCCTATAAAATATGTGGCACCTGCGGTTTTATCCCTCATTGTAATCAATGTGATGTAACACTCACCTATCATAAATTGCACCACAAATTACAATGTCATTACTGTGGTACGAGTTATCCAGTTCTTCAAACTTGCACTGCCTGTGGAAGTGTGAATTGGATGGAAAAGAATTTTGGGACAGAAAAAGTGGAAGAAGAATTGATTAACCTTTTCCCCAGTTTTAACATTGCACGAATGGATGTGGATACAGTAAAAGGGAAACATTCTCATGATGAGATGATCCGAAATTTTGAGCAAAGGCACATGGATATTTTGGTGGGTACGCAAATGGTGGTTAAGGGCTTGGATTTTGAGCATGTTGCCTTGGTAGGCATCTTGGATGCAGATGGGTTATTGGCCTTCACGGATTTTAGGGTGAACGAACGTGCTTTTCAATTGATGGAACAGGTAAGTGGACGTGCTGGAAGAAGAGGTGAAAAGGGTAGTGTGGTTATTCAGACATCAAAACCCGGACATCCAATCATCATGGATGTAATTAATCATGATTATAAATCTTTTTATACCAAAGAAATTGACTCTAGAAAATTATTTCATTATCCTCCATACACACGTTTAATTCAATTGTTTTTTCGTCATACAGACAAGAACAAGGCTTTTGAGGCTGCCAATTTCTTTGCAAGCAGAACACTGCCTCTCTTTGGCGATTATTTAATTGGACCTGCAGAGCCTGTTGTCAATCGCATCCGCAATAAATACATTTATGAAGTCATGTTGAAATTACCAAGAGAAGGTGCAAAAAACACATTAGCCAGGCAACACATTCAGCAGGTGATGGCAATGATGCAATCGGATACTGTTTTAAGGGCTACACACATTTTAATTAACGTAGATCCCCAATAGACGCTATTTAAAAATAACAGTGCCTATATCTTTCATCAATTGCATTTCGAGTTCCTTAAGGTGTTTATGGGTATGAAGGAGTATAAGTATGTCGTCTTGTGACTGCTCTTTTTCTAAATCATATTGATTTTCAACGATCAACCGCTTTACTTTTTTTAATTTTAAATAGGTCATACTTGAGCGAACTTCTTCTCGGTAGAGATCACTTCTATCTAAAATTTTTCCCTGGTAGAATTTAGCCCAATTTGGACTGATTTGGTGCTTCTCTGTTAGCAGAGAGACTGCCATTTGTCCAATTTTTTGATCAGGGTGGTATAAAAAGAATTTTTCATCTGGTCTTGTACCTCTTTCTAAAATTGACTTGTATTCATTGATGATTTCTACCAATAATTTATTATCGAATAGATCTTCTAATCCATCTTTTTCTATTTCTAGAAATATATAATCAGCAACCGAATTGGTTTCTTCCCAAGGTTGATTTCCAAATTCAATTAGCGACCTCACAACTCCCTGTTCATTCATTTCATCTTTAAAAAGCAAATCAAGTGACTGATCCTCTTTTTCACTGGTTTGTTGTTCAGGTTCTTTTTCCTCTGTATTTCTTTGAAACTTTTTCTCGTCTTTACCCAATTTTTCAATTGTGAATTTCTTTACCAAAGCTGTTAGGCCTTGTTCATCCACTTTTAAAATTGAAGAGCATCTTTTTATATAATCCTGTTGTCTGGTAAAATCTTCGGCTCTACTGAGCTTTGAAATAGATTCTGCAATTTGATTTACCACTGCTGCTTTACGTGTACTGTCGTTTCCTGCATCTGTTAAGGAAACCTCCAATTGAAAGAGAATGAAATCTTTTTTATTCAGGTTGATGAAATTCCTAAATTCTTCAGCACCTACTTTCATAACATAACTATCCGGATCCTCCTTGTCTGGTATCAAAACCATTTGTACATTCAATCCTTCTTCTATTGCAAGATCTAAGCCCCTTAATGCTGCTTTTACACCCGCAGCATCTCCGTCATAAATGATGGTGAGGTTATTGGTGTATTTTTTGATCAATCTTAATTGATCTATGGTAAGTGAAGTGCCTCCTGATGCAACAACATTTTCAATTCCTGCCTGATGCATGGCAGTAACATCCGTATAGCCTTCAACCAGATAGCACTCATCGAACTTATCGATGGGATGTCTGGCAAAAAACGAACCATACAGAATGCGGCTCTTTACATAGAGCTCGTTCTCTGGTGTGTTGATGTATTTTGGTCCTCTATCGCTACTGCCAATAACCCTTGCACCAAAACCAATGATTTTACCACTTTGGTTTTGAATAGGGAAAATAATTCTACCTCTGTAATTGTCGAGCAGCTGCCCATCTCTTTCAATGGTTAATCCGCTCTTCTTTAAGATGTCCTCACTATACTGGTGTTTGAGGGCTTCTTTTGTAAAAGCATCTCTTTGGTTGAGGCAATATCCCAATTGAAATTTTTCAATGGTAAGTTCATTGAATCCTCTTTCTTTCAAATAACTTAATGCATTGTTTTGACCTTCTTCGCTTTCCAGCAACTGCGCTGAAAAATATTTAGCTGCAAATTGGTTGAGGATGTGAAGGCTATCGGCAGTTTGTTGCTGTTCTTTGTATTCGGGACTGGTTTCCGTTTCAACGATATCAATATTGTATCGTGTTGCTAGCCACCTGAGTGCTTCAACATAAGAATATTTTTCGTGTTCCATGACAAAGCCAATGGCATTGCCACTCTTTCCGCAACCAAAGCATTTGTATATTTCTTTGGAAGGGGAAACAGTAAAAGAAGGTGTCTTCTCATTGTGAAATGGACAGTTTCCTATGAAATTGGTGCCTCTTCTTTTTAATTTAACGAAAGAGCCAACAATGTCATAGATGTCTATCCTGCTCTGAATCTCCTGTATGGTTTGCTGTGATATCAACCGATTGAACTTGAACGGGTGAAATTAGTAGAAAAACACCTCATCCACAAAAACCCATCCTTTCAATCCTTTGCCAAAATGCCAGGAAGGCAATGATTGTATGTTGAAAGCTTCTATTTCTATGTATTTATAGATGCCTCTCTGTATAGGTACAATATATGGGAGAACGCCATTCGAACGGTATCCTTTTGGCATTTCAGGGACCAGACTTCCTATGGTTTTGAGGTTATTGGGGCTATCTCCGCCTTTTACAATGATTTTGGAGGGTGGAAATATATCGAAATCCGTATTGTCTGCTGCACTCACCACTATCTTTGATTTTTCTATGTTGTTGCTGAAATAAAAACCAGTTTTAAACGTGTTTTCTTTGTATCCCAGCCAGTTTAAATTCAGGATTTCAGGAAATCCTTTTTTCAAATCAATTAATGAGCGTCTGCCATTCTTGCGGTATTTCTCTGAGGGGAGGTTAAGCAGTTGGACAGAATCCACTTTTTGCCCTTCCTGAAAAAAAGTATAATCAGAAACATCACTGCTTATCCATCCATTGTTGCTGGCTAGTGCAATCACTCTGGTGATTTGTGATGTCGGTATAGGGGATTGGTAGGTCTTGCCTGTTAATGAGTCGGGTTTGCTGCCATCTAAACTGTATTTGATTTGTACACCTGGTAAGGGATGTTTAAGAATTATTTTTTCTTCTTTTCGTAAAATTATCCTATCGGTATTTATGGGTTTGGGTGGCGTAAGTTTTAGTAGTTCATTTTTATCCGGTATATAACCAAGATCCCAAGTAATGGACGGCATTTTTTTCTTCAAGTTTGCCAGGTCTTGCTCTGTTATTTTGGTATTCCATAAATACACAGTTCTAACAACAGATTTAGCAAGACCATCCAATACCTTTACATCTACAGCTGTAGTTGCTAGAGAGAGTTGTTGGAGATTTTTATTTTTCACCAATTCATTCAGGTTCTTTCCAGTGATTGAACTGCCGTTGAGGTTTAATTTTTCAAGGTGTTCAAATTTGGAAAGGAGGGCGAATACTTTATCATCGACTGGCATGTTTGATAAATTGATTTCCACAACCTGGGTGCTGATGCTCTTGCACTCTTCCAACATAGCGATGCTGAATTTTTCTTTCAAGTAAAATTTTACCGAGAGTGCAGGAGATTGATAGGCGAGGGGAAGAATTCTCCGAAATGGCGTATTCAGCTCATCAATTTTCGATTGAGATGCTGCTTGAAATGCATACGTCTTTTCAGTCTTTGCAATAGTTTGCGACTTTCTGATTTCATCAATCATTAGTTTCAGTGAATCTGACTTGTCTAATGAGTGATAGGTTTTAGTAGCATTTGCACCCGTTTCTATCCATTTGGTAAATAGAAGAATCTCATTTTCCGTGAGTTGAAATTTTCCTTTTGGCGGCATGTGCTTTTTATCATCCATGTCCAGCAACATTCTTTCTATCATGATGCTTGAATCAGGATTACCAGCAGTGAAAATTGCTCCATTTTTCCCACCCTTTTGTAGCAATTGAAAATCACTCATGTTTAATCCACCTTTCATCTTATTATTGTTGTGGCAGGATAGACATTTTGTAGCGATTACAGGAGCTACTGCTGCATCAAATACAGTTGTAGTTGTATTTAAATCTGGGAATTTGCCTGCAACTTCTTTGGGTTCAATTGAAAGATAACCATCACCATGTGTGAGTGTACCGCCATAGTGACTGCCAGTAACGAGTATGAGGACGGCTGAAATTGCTATTGCATATCCAACTCTTTTTCTTTTTTCAACCCAGCTGAAAAGATAGATTTGTACATGTGTTAAAACTGCTGTTCCTACGCCAAACCACTTGTGTAGAAAAATTGTCTCTGGGTCATAATCGCCTCCACCAGACAAGAGCAGACCTGCTATTGCTGTTAGTGTTGTCAATAAAGCTGTGTATACCAAGGAGGATTTATATAGTTGCTCAAGTTTTAAATTGTTACTATTCAGTTTGAGAAAATAGTAAAGTGGTAAATTAAAAATGACCAAAGCAATTGGAAGATGCAAAAAAAGTGGATGCAACTTGCCACTGGTTATTAGCCATTCTGGAAAAGTTGTTGTGTCTACAAAGCACATGAACAACAAAAAAACTTGAAGTACAATTAATATATTTGAAAGAATAGTAAGATGTCTAGACATAATTGTTTCGCTTCAAAATCTTATGCAATAATTCCATTTACAATTTGGCCAGCAACATCCGTCAGCCTGTATCTTCTGCCAAGGTGTTTATAGGTGAGCTGCTCATGGTTAATCCCCATCAGGTGCAAGACCGTAGCGTGAAAGTCATTTACACTAACAGGATCTTTGGTAATGTTATATCCAAATTCATCAGTCTCACCATAAACTGTTCCAGGTTTTACACCACCTCCAGCCATCCAAAGTGAGAAGCATTTGGGATGGTGATCACGTCCAAAGTTTTCAGAATCAATTTTACCCTGACAATAATTAGTCCTTCCAAATTCACCGCCCCAGATGACCAGTGTTTCATCCAATAGACCTCTTTGTTTCAAGTCTTTTATCAAACCAGCGGATGCGCGGTCTACATCTTCTGCTTGCATGCGCATATCGCTGGCAAGGTTACCATGGGTATCCCAACCTTGGTGGTAGAGCTGGACAAACCGTACACCGGATTCTGAAAGTTTTCTGGCCAGTAAACAGTTTGCTGCATAAGTGCCAGGTACCAAGCATTCTGGTCCGTATAACTTAATTGTGTTATCAGATTCTTTACTTAAATCGGTCAACTCAGGAACCGCACTTTGCATACGGTAAGACATTTCGTATTGCTGAATCCTGGTATTGATTTCTGGGTCACCAAAATTTTCAAAAGATTGTGCGTTGAATTGTGCAAGTTGATCAAGCATATCTCTTCTGCTTGATTTGTCGTGCCCTTCTGGATTTTTCAAATACAAAACAGGGTCTTCTCCACTACTAAAAACAACACCCTGGTGCACACTATCCAAAAATCCGTTTGTCCAAAGTTTGGAATAAACACCTTGTCCATTTCCACGGCCTCTCGACAAAAGAACGGTGTATGAAGGCAAATTTGAATTTTCACTTCCCAACCCATAACTCATCCATGCGCCCATGCTTGGTCTGTTGCCCTGCTGAGCACCCGTTTGGAAAAAGGTGAGTGCAGGATCGTGGTTGATGGCTTCTGTGTGCATACTTTTGATGATACACATCTCATCTACAATGGATGCCATGTTTGGGAACAATTCTGAAACCCAGGCACCAGACTGACCATATTGTGAAAAGTTAAAAGCAGAACCTACCAAAGGAAAACTTTCCTGGTTGGAAGTCATTCCAGTTAATCGTTGTCCCTTTCTGATCGATTCAGGTAATTCCTCTCCATGCATTTTGGTCAAGAGTGGTTTGTAGTCGAATGTCTCCAGCTGAGAAGGGGCACCATTTTGAAAGAGGTAAATGATTCGTTTTGCTTTTGGTGCAAATTGTGCTACTCCTAAGGGGATTGCTGAAGTTTCAGTAGAACCCAAAAGTTGGTCTTTGAACAACATAGAACCAAGTGCTGCACTTCCAATACCCAATCCTGCTTTTGTAAGGAAATGCCTTCTGGTAACATTGAGTCTAAATCTTTTCTCTTGGGTATCCATGTTTTTATTTTATGGTTGTTTCGTCCAAATTAAATAGCATTTGGTTGACTTGCATAAACGCTGCGGTCTCGCCAATTTCTTTTGTTTTAATTTGAGGATATTCTCCTGCCTGAAGAAATGCATTTGCATTTTGTTTGTTGCTTTTGAACCTAATTTTTTCTTTGTCAAAATAAGCACGCAGCATTTTCAATTCTTTTTTACTTGGCGTTCTACATAAAATTAACCGGAAGAGTTTTTCTAATTTTTGGTCTTCAGAAATCTTTTCATTTGCAGTGTTTTGTGCCAATACACGCGCAGCTTCTAATACTTGCGGGTCGTTCATTAATACAAGGGCTTGAAGTGGGGTATTTGTTCTTAAACGGGTTACTTCACATTGGTCTCTGTTGCTTGCATCCATGATGAGCAAGGCGGGAGGCGGCGCTGTTCTTTTGATGAAATTATACAAACCCCTACGGTAGAGCTTGTCTCCATTGTCTTGCACATACCGGGCGAGTTCTCCTCTACCTGAGGTGGTAGATTCCCATACTCCTTTTGGTTGGTAGGGCTTTACGCTGGGTCCACCTACTTCTTTATTTAAAATCCCAGAAGAGGACAAGATAAGGTCACGCTGTAACTCCGCACTCATTCTCAGTCGTGGGAAATAGCTATAGTATTTATTGTCGGGGTCAGCTTGTATTTTTTTAGGTGTTATGGATGCGGATTGTTTGTAAGTTGTTGAAGTAACAATCAGTTTGACCAATCTTTTGATGTTCCAATTGTTTTCTCTAAAATCGACTGCCAGCCAATCGAGTAGCTCGGGATGGGAGGGGAGTTCTCCTTGCATACCAAAATCACCAACCGTTTTAACCAGACCTCTTCCAAAAAATTCATTCCATATGCGGTTGACAAAAACTCTTGCAGTAAGTGGATTTTCGGGAGCAAGCATCCATTTTGCCAATCCAAGCCTGTTCTTTTCGTATTTGTTGTTGAAAGGCAGGATAGCAGCAGGTGTGGACATCTCTACAGTATCTGCGGGTTGGTCATAAACACCTCTTTTCAATACCCTTGTTGGTCTGATATTGAAACTGTCTCTCATGATCATGACCGTTACATCTCCTTCTTCTTTTTTATTGATAAACTTCAGTATAGAGTTCACATCCTCCGAAGTAATTTGCATGTTTGGCGGATCACCTGGTGATGCAAGTTGAATAGTGCCGACCAAACCTTTTTCTGGCACCTTATCGAAAAACGCAAACATGCTGTAGTAATCTTTTTGAGAAACAGGGTCGTATTTATGGTCGTGACATTTTGAACATTCCAAGGTTATTGCCATAAAAGCCTTTCCAAATGTATTGGTCCTGTCAGTTACATATTCTATCCTGTATTCTTCATCAATTATACCGCCTTCTTGTGTGATCTTGTGGTTTCTATTAAATCCGGTTGCCAGCAATTGTTCTTTGGTTGGCGTTTGTAAAAGGTCGCCTGCCAACTGCCAGGTAAGGAAATTTGAATAGGGATAATTCTGGTTGAATGCATGAATTACCCAATCCCGCCAAGGCCACATAGTTCTGTATCCATCATCTTGGTAACCATGACTATCTGCATACCTTGCAACATCCATCCAAGAGATGGCCATTTTTTCTCCATAATGTTTATTGGAAAGGAGTTCGTCAACTATTTTTTCATAGGCATTGGGCGAAGCATCGTTAAGAAACTTATTCTGAAGTTCTATGCTCGGAGGAAGTCCAGTTATATCCATTGATACCCTTTTAAGCAATGCTTCTTTTTCTGCGGGCTGGTTAGGTGATAATCCAACCTCTTTCATTTTGGTAAATACAAAATTGTCTATTGCATTCTTTGGGTTTAGATCATTGTCTACGTTCGGGACTTTTGCTTTTTGCGGAGCAATAAATGACCAATGTTTTTTATAAACGGCTCCTTGTGAAATCCATTTTTTTATAATTTCTATTTCTGTTTTTGTCAATGCTAAATTGGAAGAGGGGGGAGGCATAACTTCTGCAGTATCATTGTTGATTAGTCTTGCAAAGAGCGCAGATTGCATTGGATCTCCAGGTACAATTACGTGCTTGGATGGTTCTTCTTTTAGTGCTGCAAATACACCTTCTTCTGTATCTAGGCGAAGGTTAGCTTGTCGTTTGTTGGCATCCGGACCATGGCATTTGAAACAACGATCGGAAAGAATTGGACGAACATGAAAATTGAAATCGACTGTATCTGGGATCTCTTTGGGTGAATCAGTATTTGAGTTAAAAAAGTAAAATGAAAGTGCGAGTAAACAAATAATGCCAATAGATACTAAGAGGAGTTTACTTTTCTTCATTTTGCAAGCTTAGTTATAACTTGGAAGTTATGCAATTTATAATCAAATTGAGTGATTAGGGAAAACCATACATTTGTGCATTGTGCTAAACAAAAAAAATACTTCATGATTAGCTTGCCTTCAGTTTTTTTAAAAAGTCAAGATATTGTCAATTTTGCAAAAGAAATGGCCGATGTCTGTCAGCCAAATGACATCCACTGGTTTGATGGCTCTCAGGAAGAATACAATGCGCTTTGTAATTTACTTGTCCTAAATGGCACTTTTAAATAATTAAACCAAGAGCGTTGGCCAAACAGTTACGCTTGTAATTCCGAGATTAATCACCAATTGAAATAAACGATGAAAGAGATTTATGTTTTATCTGCAGTTAGAACACCTGTTGGAAAATTTGGAGGTGGGTTATCCTCATTCTCAGCTACCCAACTTGGCGGCATTGCAATTGAAGAGGCCGTTAAACGTTCGGGAATTGATAAGCATGCAGTGCAAGAAGTAGTGATGGGAAATGTGCTTTCAGCCAATTTGGGACAAGCTCCAGCAAGACAATCAGCACTGTTTGCAGGGCTCGATCCGAATGTGGTTTGTACTACAGTCAATAAAGTGTGTGCAAGTGGTATGAAAGCTGTTGCAATGGGTGTGCAAAGTATTTTAATGGGTGATGCAGATTGTGTGGTTGCAGGGGGTATGGAGAGCATGTCTAATGTGCCATACTATCTAGATTCGGTGCGCTGGGGTTCTAAGTATGGGGATAGAAATTTAATTGATGGGTTAGCAAAAGACGGGTTAACGGATCCTCATGATAAGCAAGCCATGGGTCTGGCAGCAGAACACTGTGTTAGTTCTTGCGGTATTTCTCGAAAGGATCAAGATGAATATGCTATTGAGGCATATAGACGGGCGCAGCTTGCATGGGAAGAAGGAAGTTTTAACGAAGAAGTTTTATCCATTTCGATTCCTCAAAAAAAAGGAAATCCAATATTGATCGATAAAGATGAGGAGCCTTGGAATGTCAATTTTGAAAAGATCCCAACTTTAAATCCAGCATTTTTGAAAGAAGGGACAGTAACTGCCGCCAATGCCAGCACATTAAATGACGGGGCTGCTGCTTTGGTGTTGATGTCAAAAGCAAAAGCAGAAGAATTGGGTTTAAAACCAATTGCCATTATTATGGGTTATGCAGACGCTGAGCAGGAGCCCATTTGGTTTACAACAAGTCCCTCTTTGGCCTTGCCAAAGGCCATCAAAAAAGCCGGGTTAACACAAGAGCAGATTCAGCTTTGGGAAATAAATGAAGCCTTTTCAGTGGTGGCAATCGAAAATGCCAAAAGACTAGGTATAGCTTTTTCTGCCCTAAATATTCATGGTGGGGCTGTTTCCATCGGTCATCCGCTTGGTTGTAGTGGTGCTAGAATTTTGGTTACTTTGATTCATGCGTTAAAGAAAAAAAACTTGACCTACGGAGCGGCTGGAATTTGCAATGGGGGTGGAGGTGCATCGGCCATGGTTTTGCGTATGCCTTAGTAGGCAGGTTAAGCGGAAATACGTAATTTTTTAAATTTGGGATGTAAATGTTTTACGGAGTTAAAAACCTTTTATACGTTTACTATGCAATAGCAATAAAGGCTTGAAAACTAGATTGCTTGAGCTAAAAATCCAAATTTCTAGAAAATCCATTTGTCCAATTATTCTAAAATCACTCTATGCCTTGAAAAACCAAACAGGCGTACAGGCTATGAAACTAAGTAATTTAGGTTAGCGCCTGAACATAAAAACCCCGCATCTGCGGGGTTTTTTATTTTGCGCATTTCTTTTACTTGTAATACTTTTGCAACAACAAATTCTGTTTTTATGAGTAGGATCATAGCTTTTAGGGAGGCACTTAGAGAGGCAATGCAAGAGGAGATGAGAAGGGATGACCGTGTTTTTCTCATGGGTGAAGAAGTTGCCGAGTACAATGGGGCCTACAAGGTGAGTCAGGGTATGTTAGATGAATTCGGACCAAAGCGTGTTATAGACACTCCTATTGCAGAATTGGGGTTCACTGCAATTGCAGTTGGTGCTGCACAAAATGGCTTGAGGCCGATTGTGGAGTACATGACTTGGAATTTTGGCGTATTACCACTAGATCAAATTCTCAACACGGCTTCAAAAATGTTGGCCATGAGTGGAGGTCAGGTTGGCTGTCCTATTGTTTTTAGAGGGGCTAATGGTTCTGCTGGTCAATTGGGCGCTCAGCACTCAACAGCATTTGAAAGCCTTTTTGCAAATATACCCGGGTTAAAAGTGATATCTGTTTCCAATCCATACGATGCAAAAGGCTTGTTGAAAAGTGCCATTAGGGATGATGATCCTGTTATATTCATGGAGAGTGAAGTGATGTATGGTGATAAAGGGGAGGTTCCAGAAGAAGAATATTTGATTCCTATCGGCAAGGCTGATATCAAAAGGACTGGTAGGGATGTAACCATTGTTTCTTTCAACAAGATGATGAAAGTGGCCCTCGGTGCAGCAGAAGAACTGGAAAAAGAGGGAATTAGCGCTGAAGTAATTGATTTGCGTACTATAAGACCCTTAGATTGGCATACCATACTTGAAAGTGTGAAGAAAACGAATCGATTGGTTATTGTAGAAGAGCAATGGCCATTCGCTTCTGTTTCATCAGAGATCACCTACAGGATTCAGAAAGAAGGATTTGATTACCTGGATGCCCCAATTAGAAGAATTACCGCAGCAGATGCCCCCATGCACTATGCACCCAATTTGGTTGCTGGCTATCTACCCGATGTTTCAAGGACAGTAAAGTTGGTAAAAGAGGTAATGTATATCAATAAATAGTTCCTTGAAAAGGATTCTATTTTTTGTTTATTGTTTTTTTGCTCTTCAGGTTGGAGGAGTTCATGCACAGGAAGATTCCACCAAACAGATTGAAGAAATTCTTGTAAGGGGATTTGAATCCAACGCCAAGATATTACAGGTTCCTGCTTCTATTTCTGTTTTGAGTAGAACCAATTTACAACGTGTTTCAAATTACAGTTTATTACCTGCATTTAATGGTGTTCCAGGCGTTAGGATGGAAGAGCGTTCACCGGGTAGTTATCGGTTGTCTATACGCGGAAGTTTATTGCGTTCTCCATTTGGCGTTCGAAATATAAAGCTTTACCTAGATGATTTTTTATTGTCAGATGCCGGAGGAAACGCATATATCAATTTATTAGATATAAACAATATTAGCCGTGCTGAAATTATAAAAGGCCCTGCTGGTAGTATCTATGGCGCTGGTACTGGTGGGGCTGTGCTTTTATCAGGAAATGCGCTATTGAGTGAAGCATTGTTGGATACTTCAAGGCTGCAGGTTAAGATAGCAGGAGGCAGCTTTGGTTCATTACACCAATCGGTACAATACCAAAAAAATACTTCAGACTATACCCTTCAATTGTTACAGAGTCATAACCAATCTGATGGTTATCGAAATCAAAGTAGAATGAGGAAAGACAATGTTCAGTTGCGTATGAAGTTTAAAGAAAGTAGAAAATTCAGTGCAGATTTGTTGCTATTGTTTTCAGATCTTTCCTATCAAACACCAGGCGGACTGAATCAAGTGCAATTGCTTGCTAACCCAAGACAGTCAAGGCCCGCAACACCTACACTACCATCTGCACAAGCGCAGAAAGCTCAAATTTTTAACAAGACTGTACTTCTTGGTTATTCAACTTCTTTTAAATTAAACAATCATTGGAAAACGGTCACCTCTTTTTCAACCTCATTTACTGGATTTAAAAATCCATTCATCACAAATTATGAGCGAAGAAATGAGTTAAATATTGGGGTCCGTACAAAATTTGTTTACGAAAACAACAAGCGGATTCCACATCAATGGATTACGGGTGTTGAAGTGCAAAGAGGAGACTACCGAATCGATAGTACTGGTAATGCAGGTGGAAAACCAGATGCAAATCTGGTAAGGGATGATGTGATGGCTAAACAACAGTTTGCATTCTCTCAAATTAATGTAGATCCTTTTAGTTTTCTGAAAATTCAAGCAGGCTTTAGTTTCAACTATTTTGGGTATAGCATCGATAGAACAATAGGGACGCCTACAAATGGAAAAGTACCTGTTGATTTTGGCAATCAATTTTTACCAAGAGTAGCGATGTCTTTCTTGCCAACCCCGCGTCTTTCTTTTTATGCGCAAATAGCCAAAGGCTACTCCTCTCCAACAATTGCAGAAATTAGACCATCTGCAGGAGGGGTTTATTCTGGACTACAAGCAGAATTTGGGTGGAACAAAGAAGTTGGAGTGAAGTGGTCTGCTTTGAATGGCAGGTTCTCCTTCAGTTCCTCTTTTTTTAGATTTGATTTAAAGGAAGCTATTGTAAGGCAGACCAATACCGCAGGGGCTGAGTATTTTACGAATGCCGGTAATGTGATTCAAAAAGGGATTGAGTCTGAATTTTCTTGGTTGTTGCTCAATAATCCAGGAAGTAAAACAGTTCATCTATTGCAACTGCAAGGGTCTATGACCATCAATGATTTTAAGTTTGGTGATTATCAATTGGGTAACAACAATTTTAAAAATAACAAACTGACGGGTGTTCCCAATCAAGTTTTTACTGCAGGCGTTTATGCAGCGTATTTGAAGAATTACTATCTAAATTTAAATTTCAATTATACGGGTAGCATGCCGTTAAATGATGCAAATGTTGTTGTTGCTGCACCATACAGGTTGTGGCAGGGAAAGGCAGGTTGGAAGGGAAAACTAAAGGGCCACGTTGTTGATTTGTTTTTGTTACTTGATAACATGAGCAATCAGCAATACAGTTTAGGAAACGATATCAATGCATTTGGGGGGCGCTTCTTCAATCCTGCACCAACTAGAAACTTCTTGTTTGGTTGTTCAGTTGACTTTTAATTTACTTTGGTAGTTTTAGCCGTTGAGAAAAAAGCCAAGGAAGTAATTCTGGTTCTGCAAATGCATTTCTCCAGCTATCGTGCCCAACTCCTACATATTCTGAGTAGCGAACAAAAGAATTCGATTTTTTTACTAGGCTGTAAATTAACCGGGAGTTAGAAACATAAATTATTTCGTCTTTGTCGCCATGAAAAATCCAAAGTGGAAGGTTTTTTCTAAAATCAGGTACACGTGAGGGGTTCATTGCACCGCAAATAGGAAAAGCTGCAGCAAATACATTGGGTTTTCTCCAAAGCAATTCATAGGTGCCAAATCCTCCCATAGACAGTCCGCCAATGTACACACGTGATTTTTCAATTTGTCCGGATGCCAATAAAGTATCTATAAACGCACTAACGAGTTTTAAAGACTTTTTAATTGTGGCATCTGTTTTGTATTGGTATCCGGTGCTGTCGGCATTTGAACTTTTATTGTATTCAGACCATTTATCGTTTGTTGGACATTGAGGGAAAACAACAATTGCAGGATACTTTATTCGGTTTAATGAATCCAGAAAAAGACCAGCGCCCCAATTGAGTTGGGCAATATTGTCGCTTCCTCTTTCGCCTGAGCCATGCAAGAAAATTACCAACGGATATTTTTTGCCAATTTGAAAATTAAATGGAGTTAAAATTCTGCAGGGTAGGGTATCTTCTCCTAATACAAAAAGTTGTTTCTCAAATAATTCTTTGTCTTGAGACTGTATTGATGTGGATAAGAAAATAAACAGGCAGACCGATAAAATATTTTTCATAAAGGGTGAGATTTCAAAGTGGGTAACCAAATTTATAAAAATAAAATTGACTTAAAGTCTTCTGTTAATAACTGTTAGTATATCTTTTTTCCAGGAGGTGAAAGAGCCATCAATAATTTTAGTTCTTGCCTCTTTTACTAACCAAAGATAGAAAGCAAGATTTTGAATACTAGCAATCGTTAATCCAAAAAGCTCTTTACTTTTAATCAAATGTCTTAAGTAGGATTTCGAGTAATATCTGGATGTTTCATTTTCAAGAACAGGATCGAGTACAGAATGATCCAGCTCCCATTTTTTATTATCAATATTGATAATGCCTTGTGTGGTAAACAGCATGCCGTTTCTTCCATTGCGTGTTGGCATTACACAATCGAACATGTCCACACCCAATGAAATACATTCTAGCAAATCAGCTGGTGTACCAACACCCATCAAATACCTTGGTTTATTTTCAGGTAAATGTTCACAAGCCCATCCGCAATATTCATGAATCAGTTCAGTAGGTTCACCAACACTTAAACCGCCAATCGCATTACCAGTAGCATTTTTTGAAGCAATGTATTCGCATGAAGCCTTTCTTAAATCTTTTTCAGTACCGCCCTGTGCAATGGGGAATAAATTTTGTGTATACCCATAGAGGTCTTCCGTTTGGTTAAATTGGGTAAAGCACCGGTCTAACCAGCGATGGGTAAGTTCTATTGAGTTTTTTACATACTTATATTCGCTGGGATAAGGCGGACATTCATCAAAGGCCATAATGATGTCTCCTCCAATTGTACGTTGTATGTCCATTGCTTTTTCAGGAGTGAATAAGTGTTTGGACCCATCAATATGGCTTTGGAAGACAACCCCATCCTCGCTTATTTTTCTGTTCGAAGCCAATGAAAAAACTTGATAGCCACCACTATCTGTCAATATGGGTTTATCCCATCCATTGAATTTGTGTAATCCGCCAGCCGATTTCAATACTTCCATTCCAGGCCTTAGGTAGAGGTGGTAAGTGTTACCAAGAATGATCTGTGCGTCTACTTCATTTTTGAGTTGTTGTTGTGAAACAGCCTTAACAGATCCGGCTGTGCCCACTGGCATAAAGATGGGTGTTTGAATCATGCCATGATCAGTGGTGATGGTTCCTGCCCTTGCTTTAGAGGCAGTATCTGTTTTTTCCAATTCAAATTTCAATGCTGGCATGCTGCAAGATAAATAGATTGGGCAGTACATATATTTTTTCTGTCAATTTTCAGTTAATTCATTTGCTTACATTACTTTTGAAAAAGACTAAATGTTATTTTATGCAAACCGGACTTATACACTTACACAACCTTTTAAGATGGATCATTCTCATTTTCTTGTTGGTATCAATTTATAAAAGTTATGTGGGGATGACGAGTAAGAAACAGTTTGCAGCAGCAGACAAGAAAATTTGGTTGTTTACCATGATTGCATCCCACATCAC
>CAMDFC010000006.1 GCA_945897185.1 Chitinophaga pinensis
GCGATGCACCTTTTCCAAAAGCACAAGGTGTTGTCCCATAAAGAACTTGAAGCACGTCATGAAATTGAACTTGAGAAATACATTAAATATGTCCAAATTGAAGGTCGTGTTATTGGCGATCTTGCAGGCAACCACATTCTTCCTGCTGCCATTCGCTACCAGAATGTATTGATCAACAACATCAAAGGATTGAAAGATTTGGGTATACAGCCAGCATCTTACAAAGCACAACTGAATATACTCAATGAAATTTCAGAACACATCAATAAAGTACAGATTCTTACAGAAGAGATGACTGAAGCAAGAAAAGCAGCCAATGCACTTGAAGGATCTAGAGAAAAAGCAATCGCCTATTGCGATAAAGTAAAGCCGTATTTTGACGAGATCCGCTATTCAGTAGACAAGCTTGAATTGTTGGTAGATGACTCTGAGTGGGAATTACCAAAATACAGAGAGATGTTGTTCCTCCGCTAATGGTTCATAAAAAAATAGAATAATAAAAAAACCCCGCAGTTGCGGGGTTTTTTGTTGAGAAATCATTTTGTATACTTATTGCATTTTGAAGGTATCTAAGAACTTGGTGGTAAAGTTTCCATCAATAAAATCTTCATTTTTCATCAATTGTTGGTGAAAAGGTATGGTGGTTTTGATACCCTCAATTACATATTCACTCAATGCCCTGCTCATGGTATCAATTGCTTCCTTACGCGTTCTAGCAACTGCAATAATTTTTGCAATCATGGAATCATAAAAAGGCGGAATTACATATCCTGCGTAGATATGAGAATCAACACGAATACCATGACCACCCGGCTGATGCAATACGGTTATTTTACCCGGAGAAGGTCTAAAATCGTTGTATGGATCTTCTGCATTAATTCTACATTCAATGGCGTGCATTTCAGGAAAATAATGTTTCCCAGAAATAGGCTCACCCGCGGCAATTTTAATTTGCTCCTTAATCAAATCAAAATTGGTCACTTCCTCAGTTACGCAATGCTCAACTTGGATACGGGTATTCATTTCCATGAAATAGAAATTCCTGTGTTTGTCAACCAAAAACTCAATGGTACCCACACTTTCATAGCCAATGGCCTCAGCAGCTTTTACAGCAGCAGCACCCATTCTTTCGCGCAACTCATCAGTCATGAATGGTGAGGGAGATTCTTCCACCAGCTTTTGGTGACGACGTTGAATGGAGCAATCGCGCTCACTCATGTGGCACACTTTGCCATACCTATCACCGGCTACTTGAATTTCAATATGACGAGGTTCTTCTACAAATTTTTCCATGTAGACCCCATCGTTCCTAAAGGATGCCAATGCCTCTGCTTTTGCACTATCGTAAGATTTCTCTATTTCAGACTCTTCCCAAACCACACGCATCCCTTTTCCACCACCACCCGCAGTAGCTTTTAATATTACAGGGTACCCAATTTCGATTGCAATCGCTTTCGCCTCCTCAACACTCCCCAATAACCCTCCGCTACCAGGAACAACAGGTACGCCTGCCTTTATCATGGTTTCTTTTGCAGTGATTTTATCTCCCATAGACCTGATTTGATCAGGAGTTGGACCAATAAATTTAATGCCGTGTTCACCACAGATTTCAGCAAACTTTGCATTTTCTGCAAGAAAACCATAACCAGGGTGTACTGCATCGGCATTGGTAATTTCCATAGCCGACATCAAATGAGGAATATTTAAATACGAATCAGCGCTTGCTGGTTTTCCAATACAAACCGCTTCATCTGCAAACCTTACATGTAAACTGTCTTTATCTGCTGTCGAGTATACCGCTACCGTTTTGATACCCATCTCCCTGCAAGTCCTGATTACCCTTAAAGCGATCTCTCCCCTATTGGCGATCAATATTTTATTGAAACTTTTTTTCGAATCTTTGGTCATGCCACATTTTTAAATGAAAAAATAAACCCGCTGTTTTTAAAATTAAGCAGGCTCAACGAGGAACAGAGGCTGGTCGTATTCAACAGGGGAAGAATGTTCCACCAGTATCTTTACAATCCTTCCACTCACTTCACTTTCAATTTCATTGAATAGTTTCATGGCTTCGATTACACAAACAACATTGCCATTTCTTACTTCATCACCTTCTTCCACAAAATTTGGTTTATCTGGAGATGGCTTTCTGTAAAACGTACCAATCATTGGGCTTTTAATTGTAATCAGGTTATCTGTAGACTTGGCTTCAGCTTTTGGTGGAGCTGCGGCAGGGGCAGATGAAACTGCTGCTGGCATGGCTTGCATTTGAGGGACTGCTTGCATTGGTGCTGCAGTAATGTACTTGTCCTCTTTCTGTTTGATGGTTATTTTAATGTCTTTTTCTTCAATGGTCAGCTCACTGAGATTGGACTTATTGACCATTTTAACGAGATCCTGAATTTGTTTCAAATCCATAATTAAATGTTTTTTGGTTGAAATCGGAGGGTAAAGGTGGTGGAAAAATACAAACCCTCCAAATTAAATATTACTCATTTTTTAATGAAAAAGCCCCGATATTAGTCAAAATCGGGGCGAAAAACGTGTTTTTTATTCAAATTTCATTAAAATCACTCTTTTACTCTTTCGATATATTCTCCAGTTTTGGTATTGATCCTAATTACATCTCCTTCGTTTACAAAAAGCGGCACCATTACAGTAGCCCCTGTAGCAACTGTGGCTGGCTTTAAGGTTCTGGTTGCAGTATCCCCGCGGAGTCCGGGTTCTGAGTAGGTAACCCTTGATACTATTTTATCAGGTAGTTCAACACTCATTGGCTGGTCTGTTTCAGTATTGATCAGCACAGATACTTCTTGGTCATCCGTAAGAAACTGAGGTGCATCCACCAAACTTTCTGCAATTGCTATTTGCTCGAAAGTCTCGTTATCCATAAAATTAAAGCCGGTCTCATCTTTATAAAGATACTGGTAGCTTTTCCTTTCTACCCTCACAGGGAAGATGGTATCACCACTGTTCCATGTTTTTTCGATGGACCTGCTGTTGTCTACTCCTTTTAGCTTGGCCCAAACTTTAGCTGCTGCTCGGGCAGTCTTATTTTCACCAAATTCAATAATTGTATACAAACTGCCTTCCAACTTGATGATCATGCCTCTAGAGATATCTGACGTATTTGCCATAACTGTGTTTTGAGGCGGCTAAGGTAATCCAATTTGGTAAATAACCCCATACCTTTGCGGCGCAAACGTGCTATCTTACCAATATAAAACAAAAGAAATGAAAGTAACTGTAATTGGAGCCGGCGCCGTAGGCGCAACTACTGCAGACAATATTGCCCGTGCTGGCGTTTGTACTGAACTTGTTTTGCTCGATATCAAAGAAGGAATTGCAGAAGGAAAGTCACAAGATATGCAACAAACCGCTGCGCTACTCGGTTTTGATACCAAAATCACAGGGTCTACCAACGACTATTCAAAAACCGCCAACAGTGATGTGGTTGTAATTACTTCAGGCATTCCGCGTAAGCCAGGCATGACCCGTGAAGAACTCATTGGTACAAATGCAGGGATTGTAAAAACAGTGTGCGAAAATGTACTCCAACATTCTCCAAATACCATCATTATTGTAGTAAGCAATCCAATGGATACCATGACGTATTTGGCATTGAAATCAACTGGACTACCAAAGCACAGAATTATTGGCATGGGTGGTACGCTAGATAGCAGTCGCTTTAAATATCAATTGTCTCAACACCTTGAATGCAGCGCAAGCGACTTGAATGCAATTGTTGTAGGCGGACATGGAGATACCACAATGATTCCATTGATTAGCAAAGCAACTTGGAACAGCATACCTGTTACACAATTCCTCAGCCAAGAACAACAAGACAAAATTGTTGCTGATACAATGGTTGGTGGTGCCACACTTACAAAATTGATTGGTACCTCTGCCTGGTATGCACCAGGTGCAGCCGGAGCAGCACTGGTTAACAGTATTCTACGTGATGAAAAGAAATTGTTCACTTGTTGCGTTTCACTTGAAGGTGAATACGGACAATCAGATATATGCCTTGGTGTTCCTGTAGTAATTGGTAAAAATGGATGGGAGAAAATTCTCCCACTCGAACTCAATGCTGCTGAACAAGCAGCCTTTGAAAAAAGTGCAGCAGCTGTAAGGTCGATGAATGAAGTGTTGGGGTAATTACAGTTAACGGTTAATAGTTAACCGTTAACTGTTAATTATTCCTCCACATAATCCAAATCCTTGTGAAATGTTTCTTCTGTTTTAACCAAAGCAATTAAAGCAATACCAATCACGATAATCGCAGTTACGATTCCACTTTGCACCATCGACCAATGCAGTGTTTTTATGAAATAATTATTAAACAGCAGATTCATTAATGGCAAAGAACCCCTCACCATATTAGGTATGGTTGTTGCAGCAGTTGCCCTGATGTTGGTACCAAAATGCTCTGCACCCATCGTTACAATAATGGCCCAGAAACCAGATGCATAACCCAAAAAGAAGCAACAGCTATACATGGTAGTATCCGAGTTGTTCAAGGGACTGAAATAGAAGGATACAGCAATTATACAAGCCGCATACATGAAATAAAGTGCCTTCTTTCTGCTTTGGTAATGCTGACTAATTAAACCCACTGTAATATCTCCCATTGCATTGCCGATGTACCCGTACATCACACAAGCTCCAGCTACGATAGCACTCCCCTCATACAATTCCATGGCAAACCGGTTACTTAATGTAATGAGAATACCCACAATAAACCAAGATGGCACACCTACTAAAATAGCCAAGATGTATTTTTTAAATAACGCTGGCTTTGTAAACAGTTTGAAGAAATTTCCTTTTTCAATTTTAGATGATGCATGTTTTTTGAATAGGCTACTTTCTGAAACACTTACTCGTAACAACAACAACAGGATACCTAAACCACCTCCAATCATATAACACAATCGCCAGTCTCTTGTAAAATCATAAATTAAATAAGCCAATACAGCCCCAAACACACCAACACCGGTGATAAAGCTGGTCATGATGCCTCTTTTGCTTTTAGGCATGATTTCAGAAACCAGGGTAATGCCTGCACCCAATTCGCCCGCCAACCCTACGCCTGTTATAAAACGCATGGCCGCGTATTGGTCCACTGTCTGCACAAACCCTGTAATAAAATTTGCAAGAGAATAAAGAAGTATTGACCCAAACAAAACACTTAACCGCCCTTTTTTATCGCCCATAATTCCCCATAGGATGCCCCCAAGCAATAAACCAAACATCTGCCAGTTGATGATTTTTGAACTGGCATTTACAATTTCCGCATCTGGTACCAGCAATGCTTTAAGACTTGGCTCTCGTACAATAGAAAAAATCAACAAATCATAAATATCAACGAAATAACCCAATGAGGCCACCAAGATTAAAAAACTTCGAGACCTGTTTTCGGGCGATAATGCATTGCTAATCATGAGCAATTATTTTTTTGCTGCAATATAATTCCATTTCAACTTTCACTAAAAGGTTTTTCGAACTCAATAACCACGCCATAAAAGAAAATCATTACATTTAATCGTTGAGGCAACCAAAACGACACATATGAAATTGACCGATAAAAAAATAGTGCTTACACTCATCATTGCCTCACTGGGTTATTTTGTAGACATCTACGAACTTCTTCTTTTTTCTATCGTGCGCAAGCCATCTTTACTGGGCATAGGTGTTCTTGACAATAATATTGACATGTTGGAAGCAAGTGCAAAAGTGATCAACTGGCAAATGGTTGGTCTTCTTATTGGCGGTATTTTATGGGGCGTATTGGGTGATAAAAAAGGGCGGTTAAGTGTTTTGTTTGGATCGATTTTATTGTACTCTATTGCCAACTTCGCAACAGGTTATGTTCAAACAGTAGACCAATACGCCTGGGCCAGATTCATTGGTGGTATTGGACTGGCTGGTGAATTGGGTGCAGGCATTACCCTGGTTTCTGAAATCATGCCGAAAAAAAACAGGGGACTAGGAACTTCCTTGGTGGCGGGTATTGGTTTGTTGGGGGCTGTATTTGCTTATTTTGTTTTCAAAATGACAAACGACTGGCGTTTGTGTTATAAGATTGGTGGCGTCATGGGAATAGCTTTACTACTGCTTCGGGTGAGTGTGGCAGAAAGCACGATGTTTAACCAAGTAAAAGCAGTTAACATAAGCAGAGGAAACTTCTTTATGTTTTTCACCAACAAGAAACGATTTAAAAAATATATGTTGGCCATTTTAATTGGATTGCCTACCTGGTATGTAATTGGAATCTTGATGAATTATAGTAACCGTTTTGCTGCCGACCTTTATACCGACAGTTTGATTGATTCAGGGAAAGCCACTATGTTTGGGTATATAGGAATTTCAATTGGCGACATCACGATCGGATTGGTTAGTCAGTATTTCCAAAGTAGAAAAAAGGCCTTGTTTATTTTTTACGGACTTACCCTTTGCTCCAGTATTTTGTATTTCAGTGCATTTAATAACAGCGATGACACAATGTACCTGATATGCACATTACTCGGTTTTAGCAGTGGGTTCTGGGCAATTTTTGTAACAATGGGTGCAGAACAGTTTGGTACCAACCTCAGGGCCACGGCCGCAACAACCATACCCAATATGGTTAGAGGCGCTCTACCATTAATGAATATTTTATTCATTGAAGTCTTCCAAGAGCAATGGCGCCTAACCCTTATACAAAGCGGTATTGCTACTGGAATTATTGTAATGGTGATTGCTTTCGTAGCCGCCTTGTTCACAGAAGATACGTTCAAGAAAGACCTTAACTACGTTGAAGGATAAAGCTATTTTGATTTCCCTTTTACCAACTGTATAATAACAGGAGCAGTAGTAACAAGTATAATGACAATAATGATATATTCTAACCGCTCTTTAAGGTCAAAGCCGTATTGATTTAGAAAAAACTTATAGAGGTAGTGACCAGCAAACATCATGCTAAACACCCAAGCAATACAACCGACAATGCTGTAAAAAATAAACTTGGATTTATCCATTTTTACAATGCCTGCAATAATAGGAGCAAATGTTCTAATCATAGGTAAGAACCGGGCAAAAACAATAGCTCCGCCACCATGCTTTTCGTAAAATGCTTTCGCCGTATACAGGTGTTTTTTCTTGTAAAAAAAAGTATCCTTTCGGGTATATAAAAACGGACCACTTGCAGCCCCAAACCAATACCCCGCTGTATTTCCCAAAATACCAGCAGCAATGATCAATACACAAACCAACACCAAGTTTAATACATCGCTGTTGATTAGCACTAATTCAGCAGCCAATTCATTGCTGTAGATACCAGCAACAAAAAGCAAAGAGTCTCCGGGCAAAAAGAAGCCAGCAAATAATCCCGTCTCAGCAAAAACGATAAACAAAATCAACCACAATCCTCCGTTCTGTATGTAAAATTCCGGATTAAAAAAATCTTTCCACTGAATAACCAACTCAATCATAATTATATTTTTTCTTTACACTTCCTCTACTACTGTGGATGGGGCCAATTCTCCTTCCCACTTACTCACCGCAGTGGTTGCCAACGCATTTCCAACTACATTGGTCATTGACCTGAACATATCACAAAAATGGTCGATTGGTATAATCAAAGCAATTCCCTCTGCAGGGATATTAAACATTGCACAGGTGGCAGTCACAACAACCAATGATGCCCTCGGAACACCCGCAATCCCTTTACTGGTTAACATCAAAACCAAAAGCATGGTAAGTTGGGTTCCTAAATCAAGTTCGATGCCGTAGGCTTGTGCAATAGCAAGACTTGCAAAAGTCATGTACATCATACTCCCATCCAGATTAAAACTATAACCCAAAGGTAAAATAAAAGAGACTATTTTATCCTTACAACCAAATTTTTCCAACTCGCTAGTGAGCTTTGGAAAAACAGCTTCGCTACTGGTGGTACTAAATGCAATTAACAACGGCTGGGATATTCCCCTTAGCAATTCAAAAAGACGCTTCCCCAATATCAAATACCCTACGGTAAGCAACAAAACCCATAACAAAGCAATGCCCACCAAAAAGGCAAATAAATAATGCCCATAAAAAGAAAAAACCTTCAATCCTTTAGTGGCTATTACTGCTGATATTGCACCAAAAACTCCCAAAGGAGCAAAATTCATAACATAGCCAACCATTTTTAAAATGATGTGGGCTGTTGCATCCAACGCCTTTACCACTACCTTGCCTTTATCCCCTAATGCCGCTGTGGCAACACCAAAAAATATGCTAAATACAACCAGCTGAAGTATCTCATTGTGGGCCATCGCATCAAACAAACTCTTGGGGAATACATGTTCAATGAACTTGACAACAGAGAATTCCTGTGTTTTTCCAATCAAATCTTTTGCACTGTCGAGGTCTGCATTCCCTAACTCAATTGCAGCTCCAGGCTTGAAGAAATTCACCAGCAACATACCCAATAATAGACTCGACAAAGAAGCAGAAATAAACCAAAGCATGGCCTTACCGCCAACCCTACCAACTGCCTTTAAATCACCCAGCTTTGCAATGCCCACCACCAAGGTGGTGAACACGAGTGGAGCAATAACCATTTGCACCAAACGAAGGAAAATGGTGGTCAGTATTTTTATATTGGTAGAAAACGACTTGATTGTCTCGGGGCTGGACTGCAGATGAATTACATAGCCTACCCCAATACCCAGAAACATTGCAACAATTATATAGATAGTCAATCTTCCAGAAGCACCTTTCATGGATCTTTTTTTCGCTTTAAGTGCCTAAAATAAACGATTTGATTGGATTATTAAATTTTATTTAAACGTATAAAATAAAAATTTAGGATAGAAAATAAATGGCTATTTTAGTCACTTCTAATATTAATTAATCGAACAACTGCCATGAGTTTATTTAGAAAAAAATCCCTGAGTGCTATGCTTTTGCATGCTGAAGATTCTGAAAAGGGGCTCAAACGCACGCTTGGTGCAGGAAATCTTGTTGCTTTAGGTGTTGGTGCAATCATTGGTGCAGGGCTTTTTGTGAGAACTGCAGCCGCAGCTGGACAAGCTGCAGGTCCAGCTGTTACACTGTCTTTTATAGTAGCAGCCATTGGCTGTGCATTTGCTGGACTCTGTTATGCTGAATTTGCTTCCATGATACCTATTGCGGGTAGCGCCTATGCATACTCGTATGTTACCATGGGAGAGATGGTTGCCTGGATTATAGGTTGGGCATTGATTATGGAATATGCCCTAGGTGCGGCGACAGTTTCTATTGCCTGGAGTGAATACCTCAATAAGCTTTTGGGAGGGAGTATACCCTATGAATGGTGCCACTCTCCTTTTGAAAGCTTTACAGACTCTACTGGTGTTCTTCATCAAGGTATTATGAATGCCCCTGCGCTTGTTATTTTGCTTTTATTAAGCCTTCTTTTGATCAGGGGAACACAAGAATCGGCCATGGTAAATGCCGTTATCGTAATTATAAAAGTTGCTGTCGTTTTGATATTTATTGCAGTGGGATGGCAATTTATAGATCCTGCTAACTATGAGCCTTACTTTATACCTGCAAACGAACCAGCGGTTGTAGACCAAGCTGGAAAGGTAATTGCCGATTATAGCGGATGGAACAAACATGGCTGGGGCGGTGTATTGGGCGGTGCTGCAATTGTATTTTTTGCTTTTATTGGTTTTGACGCTGTTTCAACAGCTGCACAGGAAGCAAAAAATCCAAAACGCGATATGCCTATTGGTATCCTCGGCTCCTTGGTGGTTTGTACCATTTTATACATTTTATTTGGACACGTTTTGACTGGCGTAGCTAACTGGAAGGATTTTGTAGATCCTGAAAAAGGACGTGAAGCTTCTGTAGCCTACACCATTTCTACATACATGACGGAATACAGTTGGTTGGCTACGGCAGTTACTGTGGCCATTCTTGCTGGTTTTTCATCAGTTATCTTGGTTATGTTAATGGGACAAAGTAGAATTTTCTATACCATGAGTAACGATGGCCTCATACCAAAAGCTTTTGGCGAACTTCACCCAAAATACAAGACACCTTACAAAGCAAATATGATTCTTTTTGTATTTGTTGGCGCATTTGCTGCATTTGTACCCGGACATGTAGCGGGTGACCTTACCAGCTTTGGAACCCTTTTCGCTTTCGTATTGGTAAGTATCGGCGTTTGGATATTGCGTGTGAAAGAACCAAACATGGAACGTCCATTTAGGACCCCCCTAGCTCCAGTTGTGAGTGTGTTAGGCGCCTTGATTTGTACCGCCATGATTGTAGGCTTAGACCTACAAACACTAAAAGTAGCTTTTGCTTGGATGGCAATTGGTCTTGTGGTCTACTTCGTTTATAGCAAAAAACACAGCAAACTTAATGGTTGATAATTTTCAATAAAATAACTAAAAAGGCTCCAATTAGGGGGCTTTTTAGTTATTTTCTAGTCTCAAATTAGAAATCAGTCAATTGAATAAACAAGAAATTGTATTTCCTGTGTTTTAATTAATTTTACCTATATTAAATTTCCATGTTCATGAAAAGATATACAAATTCGATTTTTGCTTTTTTAAACGTTTTCAGTTTAATGCTGCTCGGTTGTGGCGGCGCAAATGAGAGTGAGACTAGCGTAAAAGGTTGGTACACCATGCAAAGTCAAGTATTCACAGCAAATGGCGTGGATTATGTTGTAGAAAAAACAGAACAACGCAAAGTATATGCAGATGAATATTATATTTATTCAAATATGAGTGAGGATACAACCTCCTCTTTCGGATTCGGATTCTACACCTTTGATGGAAAGAAGCTTGTAGAAACTAATATTTTCAGCACTGGAATATTAGACACTGCTCGTTCATTTGATTTGTTTATTGAAAAACATGAAGCTGGTTACAAACAGGTGATTCCAGAAATAGTGATTAAAGGTGTTCCAAACAAAATAGTTGAAGACTATTACAAAATCAATTTCGACAAAAAAGCAGATATTGATGGCGTGTGGAAATTAGATGAATTCCTGTCTATAAACAATGGCGATACTGCTAGATCTAAAAGAAACCAATACAAAATATTCGAGGGTGGTTATTTCATGTCTGTACAATATTATATTGACCCTAAAACAAACGCCCGTAAGAAAGGATTTAGTTTTGGCAATTTTGAATTGGGGAAACAAGAAATAAACGAAACCAATGTGTTTTCCAGTACCCCTGAAACCAGAGGAGTTGCCATACAAACCAAATTAACTAGAGAAAGTGAAGACAGCTTCACACAAACCAGTGTTTCAAGCACCAACGGAAGCATTTCAATTGAGAAGTACATACGTATGCCGAAGGTTTCCAAATCAACAAGCAATCCTTAACTTTGCCTTTCATTAATTGTTATTATGGGAAGGATATTTGAAGTAAGGAAATCTACCATGTTCGCACGTTGGGACAAAATGGCAAAGCAGTTCTCCAGAATTGGAAAAGAAATTGCAATTGCAGTTAAAACAGGTGGTCCAGATGCAAGTACCAATCCCGCTCTTCGCCGTTGTATGCAAAACGCCAAGAGTATTAATATGCCCAAAGAAAGGATTGAAGCAGCCGTTAAAAGGGCAATGGGTAAGGAAATGGAAAATTTTGAAGAAATTCTTTACGAAGGTTATGCCCCGCATGGAGTTCCTGTTCTTGTTGAGACTGCTACAGACAACCACGTAAGGACAGTTGCAAATATAAAATCCCATTTCAACAAGGGCAATGGCACTCTGGGAAACAGCGGAAGCGTTAGTTTTCAATTTAAAAAAATGGGCGTGTTCAAATTGAAAAACGAAGGCCTCAAGCAAGAAGACCTTGAGCTTGAATTGATTGATTTCGGACTAGATGAACTGGGTGAAAGCACTACCGAAACAGGTGAAGAAGTACTGGTCTTGCGTTGTGCATTTGGAGATTTTGGCAACATGCAAAAAGCCCTTGAAGAAAAAAACCTCAATACACTAAGTGCAGAAGTGGAATGGATTCCTACTACAACCGTAGAGCTTAATGAAGAGCAGGCACAAGAAGTGCTAAAATTGGTTGACAAACTCGAACAAGATGAAGATGTTCAGAAAGTCTTCCATAACCTCAAATAATGCTAATTGCAAACAACTGATTTAACAAACGACAATATTGTATTTTACGATGGCGCTTGTTCACTTTGCAGCGGAACAGTTTCTTTTCTTATTAACGCAGATAAAAATCAACAACTAAAATTTGCGCCACTAGATGGTGTCACTTCCGCAATGTTCAAAATCCCTGCCATTGCTGAGGGTGAAGCGACTGTGGTGTTTTACAAGAAGGGGGAACTTTATTTTCGTTCAACCGCAGCATTAAAAATAATTCAATTATTGCCTTTCCCCTGGCAACTACTTGGCGTGTTTAGCTTGGTGCCTAATTTCATCCGTGATTATATTTATCGAATTATTGGAAGAAATAGGTACCGGTGGTTTGGGAAAAACACAAAATGTATTTTGTATCAGCCCCGTTACGAAGGGCAGCTGTTGGACTAGCTTATTCAGCCATCATGTTTTCAACCAGCGTGATGATGTCTTCTGTATTTGGCTTTGAAAAATAGTCCCCATCACTACCATAAGCTGGCCTATGAGATTGTGAACAAAGAATTCTTGGAGATGCATCCAACCAACGGTATCCACCCTGCTTGTCCATTACCTCCGAAAACATAAACGATGTTGCACCACCTGGAACATCTTCATCAACGAATAAAATGCGACTTGTTTTTTTGAGAGAAGCTACAATAAGGTGATTCAAATCAAATGGTATCAGCGTTTGCACATCCAATATTTCGCAATCAATTCCACCATGAGAGAGGAACTCTGCTGCTTCCTCAACTATTCGAAGCGTTGATCCATAAGACACAATAGTAATATCAGTTCCTGCTCTGGTAATTTCAGGAATACCCAATGGAAGAGCGTAACCAAGTAACTGATCTGGTGCCTTCTCCTTCAAACGATACCCATTCAAACATTCAATTACAATACCAGGGTCGTTACCCTTCAATAAGGTATTGTAAAACCCTACGGCTTGTACCATGTTTCGTGGAACACATACATGAAATCCTTTTAGTGCACTGATTATCAAACCCATGGGAGAACCGCTGTGCCAAATACCCTCTAACCGATGTCCTCTTGTGCGCACAATAATGGGTGCAATTTGCCTCCCTGAAGACCTGTAATGCAAAGTTGCAGCATCGTCGCTTAACACCTGCAACCCAAACAACAAATAATCGAGGTACTGTATTTCAGCAAAAGGCCTTAATCCCCTCATTGCCATACCCACTCCTTGACCCATTATTGTTAACTCACGAATGCCTGTATCAAAAATTCGATCTGTACCATGTTTTTCTTGTAAGCCTGCGAACCCTTGGTTAACATCTCCTATTTTCCCTAAATCTTCACCAAATGCAACCACCTTGTTATTGGATGCAAACAATTGGTCAAAATAGTTATTTAAAATCTCGTAGCCATTTTGAGAGGGAGCGTCAACTTTGATGAGCCCTTCGGGTAGCGACTGATTTTTTAAACCTTCGTAGTCTGTGCATTGCAAATGAGAACTGTATAATTCCTTGCTCTCATGCAATAATTGGTTATAAAAACCTTCTAACTGATCAGTTACCCCTTTATTCCTTAAAATAAAAATGGTCCTTTTTAATGCATACATCACATCCCTTCTGAAAGGGATTGTATTGCTCAATAATTCTGCCTGCAATTTCTCAACCCGTCCAGTTGCATCCAACGTAGCAACTTGTGCAATCATTTGAAGCGCCTTTGCTTTTTGATCTTGAATGGGACCATCATACAATTTCCAGGTATTGAGTCTGCATTGCGCAACAAAAACCCTCGCTGTTTCCTCAACGTTTGTTATTTCTTGTTCTGAAGCCAACGCATTTTCTAAAATCCAACTCCTCATTTTGGGTAAACAATCCCATTCCCTTTCCCATTGCAAACGCGCTGATGTTTTGTAACGCTCTTGACTTCCTGATGTAGAATGTCCTTGTGGTTGAGTCAGTTCCTCCACATGAAATAAAACCGGAATGTGCTCATTTCTTGAAATGGAAATGCCTTCCTCAAAGGCTTCACACATTTGCGCATAATCCCAGCCCTTCACTTTATAAATTAAAATACCATTTGAGGTTCTGCTCTTTATAAACCCAGACAAAGCCTCTGATATGGAGGCTTTTACTGTTTGTAATTCCTTGGGCACTGAAATACCGTATCCATCATCCCAGACAAACACAACCAAAGGCACTTGCGTTACAGCTGCTGCATTCATGGTCTCCCAAAAATGCCCTTCGCTTGTAGATGCATCACCTATAGTAGCAAAGCAAACTTCGTTTCCACCATTAGAAAATGTTGGCTCGCTTTGAAGCACCTGTGCATTTCTAAATACTTTTGATGCATAGGCGAGTCCAAATGCTTTAGGCATATGCCCTGCTGTTGGAGCCAAAGTTGCAGCCAGGTTTTTCCTTTCCATTAAATTGGCCAAGCCTCCCTCTTCGTTCAAAAAAGGAGAACAGAAATGTGAATTCATCTGTCTGCCTGCACTGTGCGGATCGTTCTCTGGATTGGGATCCGCGTATAATTGTGAGAAAAATTCATTGATGGTGGCAATCCCCGTTGCAAATGCAAATGTTTGATCGCGGTAATATCCTGCACAAAAATCACCTGTTTTAAAAAACTTAGCCATGGCCACTTGGGGCACCTCTTTGCCATCGCCAAAAATTCCAAACTTTGCCTTTCCTGTAAGCACCTCTTTTCTGCCCAACATACTCGCCTGCCTACTTTCAAAAGCAATCCTGTAATCGTTAACTACTGCTGTTTTGAAAGCCTCAAATGACAACGCCTCTGCGGATTGCAAATCTGTGACTAAGTTGGGTTCCATGTAACAAAACTAACCCCTTTTTGTAAAAAAAAACCGGACAAAACGCCAAAGGGACAAAGTGTTAAAAACTTGTTCTCTTTGGCGCCTTGCCCGGCATTCCTTTATCTTGCTATTTCTTGTTCAACTTGTCGTATTCCGCTGCAGAAAGCACCTCACCCGCAATCTTCAATTCCATTGGCGCATCAACTCCTTTGAGTTTTACGTAGACCGTTTTTTCAAATGGACCAGGAGCAGCTGCATTGAATCCTGCTTTGATTTTATCGGTCTTTGACTTCATTACCGGAGCCTGAGGCCAAGTAGGTGTTGTACATCCACAAGATGCTGTGGCCGTTTCTACAATTACAGCACCTGAAGATACATTGGTAAACTCAAAATCATGGGTAACTGGAACCCCTTGCTTAATTTTTCCAAAATTATGCTTCAGCTCTTTAAACTTTACAACCGACTCTGCGCTGTTGGTTGCTTTTTGGGCAAATCCTGATAGGGAAAATACAGTAACCAGTAACGTGAACATCATCTTTTTCATGGCTTTATTTTTTTATGATTGTTATTATTTATTAAATTTTACTTTTTTTAGTAAGGCAATACTTTTGTTGGAAGGCGCAGGCTGATCAGGTGTTTGCCACACATCGCCCTTGATGGTAATTAACACGGTTTCTCCTTCTCCATAAAAAAGGGTGATGGTCTTTTCGAAATAACCCACAGCTGCTGCATTAAAACCAATCTTAATTGCAGTACTACTTCCTGGAATAATGATATCCCTTTCCCATTCTGGTGTAGTGCAACCGCAAGACGCTTGCACATCTGTTATCTGCAGGTTTATGGGACCAGCATTTTTAACTTCAAAACTATGGAAAACGGGTTTGCCTTGGGGAATCTTACCAAAATCAAAACTTGTTTCTTTCAATACAAGCTTGGTTAATGATGCCTTTTGAGCCATTGCCCCGTTTGCAAAAAAGAAAAATAAAAGAAAAAACGACAATATGTTTTTTTGTGCTTGGCTCATATTCTAATTCAAATTTACAGATTGTTGTTGATGCATCCAATTTGCCTAATTTTACAACATGTTAAAACCATCACAAAGAGGGGAATTAATGCCCCCATCACCTATTCGAAAATTAGTGCCTTTTGCTGAAAAAGCAAAACAGAGAGGCCTAAAGGTGCATCATTTAAACATCGGACAACCGGATATAGAAACGCCATCATCCATTATGGATGCCGTAAAACAAGCAGATGTAAAAGTCTTGGCCTATAGCCACAGTGCCGGCAATGAATCCTACAGAAAAAAACTGGTAAAATACTATAAAAAAAATGGTATTGAGCTAACTCACGAACAAATCATCATTACTGCTGGGGGCAGTGAAGCAATTGTGTTTGGCATGATGGCCTGTCTTGATGCAGGTGACGAGGTAATTATTCCTGAACCTTTTTATGCCAACTACAGTGGCTTTGCTGTGATGGCTGGAATAAAAATCAACCCCGTTACTTCTCATATTGAAAATGGATTTGCATTACCTCCCATTTCAGAATTTGAAAAACTCATTACGCCAAAAACCAAGGCCATCTTGATCTGCAACCCCAATAACCCTACCGGCTATTTGTACAGCAAATCTGAGATGGAACAACTGGAAGACATTTGCCTTCGTAATCAACTCTTTCTTTTTTCTGATGAAGCCTATCGTGAGTTTTGTTACGAAGGAGAATATACCAGTGCTTTACATTTGAAAAAAATTCAGGGGCAGGTCCTTTTGATGGATACGATTTCAAAACGCTATTCTGCATGTGGTGCTAGAATCGGTGCTCTTATTACAAAAAACAAAGAAGTATACAACGCCGCCTTGAAAATGGCCCAGGCCAGGTTGAGTCCGCCTGGACTTGCACAAATACTTGGCGAAGCGGCAGTGGATTTACCAGATGATTATTTCAACGCGCCCAAAGCTGCTTATTTATCAAGACGAAATTTAGTCGTTAAAAGATTAAACCAGATGGAGGGCGTTTTTTGTACAACTCCAGGTGGTGCTTTCTACGTAATTGCAAAGCTGCCCATAGATGATGGAGATACATTCTGCCAATGGCTTCTAGAATCATTTTCTCACCATGGTGAAACAGTAATGCTCGCACCAGCAAGTGGATTTTACGAAACAAAAGGGTTGGGTAAAAACGAAGTGCGGTTGGCCTATGTGATCAACAACAAGGATATTGATTCAGCAATGGATTGCATTGAGGAAGCATTGAAGGTTTATCCTGGAAGAACCATTTAATATTTGTTGATGATGTAGACGCCGCTAATAACCAACGCTGAACCATACCACATATACGTATGGATGGTTTCGTCTAAAAAAACGACTGAAAACATAACAGCAAATATGGGAATGAGGCTATTAAAAATGGATGTCTTCACAGGCCCAATTTCTTTAATGCCCTCATAATACCAAACAAAACCAAGCACAGATCCACAAATACCAAGGTAGACAATCGCCAACCAAATGGTCCAGTCCACTTTTGTTGGATAGGTTTCAAATGGCACAAAAAAAAGTATCATAGCCAACCCAATTACAATAGCCCATGTGGAAGCCTGAAGTGGAGTTGCAAACTTCAATACATCTTTCGCAAAGAAGGTATATAGGGCCCAAGAAATGGGACAACCCAACATGAAAGCATCACCCCAGGTAAATAGGGTAAATAAATCAAACAAATCGCCTCTTGCAATTACAATCGCAGTACCTGCAATAGACAAGAGCAATCCAATAATTTTTATCCTGGATATACGCTCCTTTCCAATTGAAGATGAAATCAACATTACCAATACGGGATTCAATGCAACAATCAAAGCACCGTGACTTGCCTTTACCATTCGTAAGCCTGTAAAGAAGAAAAAACTGTATGCAAAAATTCCAGTAGCTCCCAACAAAGACAACTGAAAAAGTTGTTTTTTTGTCACTTTAAACGCCTTAGGGTCTTTCACCAGGAGAATAGGCACCATAAACAAGAGGGCCACAAAATAACGATAAGAGGCACCTGTAAATGAACCAAAAACATGGGAGACCATTTTGGTAGCAATAAATGTTCCACCCCACATGATGGCCACTAAAATCAACTTAATATAAATCACGCAGCGAAGTTATCAAATAATGGATTGATTCTTAGTTAATCCTTATTGGGCCTTCTAATGCAAGACTGTGCGTAATTTCTTTTTTATCTTTTCAACAGCCCTATTTAATTCTTTTTTCTCTACTTCCTTCTGCTTAATAAAAGAGTTATCGTTCAATTTGCCAATAACAGCCAACTGCTCATTCTCATCATCAAAAACCATTTTTCGGAAAGGATTACTCATGTCTTTTTCACGAGAAGTAACAATTCCCTCGTAGACTTTTTCTGTCATTTGTACATGCTGATCCAATAGCTGTTCGAATGTATCTTCCGTTAACGAACGTTTTTTTATGCCCTCTACTTCCATTAAACAAGCCATTGCATGATGCAATACTTGCTCACTGTACTCAGTAGCTGCGTCCATATAATAGGCATGTACACCATCCCAGGATTTAATTTTTGCTGACCGAATTCTATCCAACAAAATTAAAAAAGTAGAGGAAGGCATGAGTTGTCCCCCTACATTCATCCACTGTTCTCTTTTTGCAAAAGTGGTGAGCTGATTTAAGTATGATACAGGTTCTGGTTGATCTTGCAGAGCCTGCAGGATCTCTCCTAAAGCATAGTAACGAATCATTTCTACATAAGCCGCATACGCTTGTCGCACTTTAATCAAAACCACTTTTCGCTTGCTGTTTTCAAATCCTTCCGCCAATATCTCTAAACCATCCACAACTTCATCTTGCTTTTCTAATAGTTTGTACCCCGACTTAGTACAAATCTCATCCGCAGGAATTTTTTGTTCTTTAGATGCATAGTAAGCCCTACCAGTAAATAACGCCATTAGCTCCAAGGCATTGAAAATTTCGTTTACTGTATCTGGAGCCAAACTTCGGTGTTCAAGCAAAAGTTCTTTTGAAATTCTTGCATCACGGTCTTTGTATTTCCATTCATTTCTTTGTAGCGCATAAAAATTATACCTAAACCAATAAGCTGGAATGATTCTCAACTCATTGGCAGTAGGATCGTTGATAACCAAAGAAAATGGTATTGGAATATTCAATTCATAAGGAAAATCTCCTTTTGCCAACAAAGAAAAAGAGGCAAACTTTGAATTGTGTTTCAAACTAACACATAAGCCAGGCCAAAACCCCCTGCCAGCAATAAGTTCACCATCTGCTCCTCTGGAATTATGGTTAGAACCTATGGTAGCACCTGCTGCAACATTGGACTGACCCATTACCAATGAGGCACACAGAAACGAATTGTTGTGGTGCTGTTCATGAAAAGGATAGATCAAAGAATTCAATACCTCACAACAAGAAATGGTCGCATTGTTTCCCAAATAAGAGTTAATCAATCGTGCACCATATTTCAATTGAGAATGAGAAGCCATGAAAAAGCGGACGGCCTTCACTCCGTAAAAAAGTCTACAACCTACACCAATGATGCCGTTCACCAATTCACAACCTTCCCCAATTTGCGTTGATGCTTGGTCGTTACTGTTGATGGTAACATTTTTAATTTTGTTTGCGCCTTTGATGTATGCATCAGAACCAATCAGCACGTCTTTTAGCATTTTACAATTCTTGATTACCGTTCTGTCACCAATAATTCCATAATGCCCTCGAGCACTGTCAAATTTTTTCTCCGTGAATGCATAAAATGCACTCATCAATTTATCGTCATTTCTGTACTTACTCCAAATAAAAGCATCAGCAGGCAACATGCCATCAAAAGGCAATACTTTCCTACCTCCATTTTCATTACAAACCTCTAACCATATTCGTTGCGCTTCTGTCTCTCCATCTTTAATGATGCCATTCCCAAATTTAGATGTGCTCGTAGTTACAAGTTCATTTACATTGGCAATCATCACCTCACTACCAATCACAAAATGAGAAAGATAATTTACGTTGTGCACACAAACATTGTCGCCAAAATCACAACTGATGATTGTAGAATTGTAAAGCCCAACAGAGAGACTGAGGTTATGAAAACCCAACGACAAAGGCTCAAGTTTGGCAATTCTTACCAACCCAAAAAAACTACAATTCTTCACCAATTGCGGATCAAACAGTGCAGATACTAAAATGTTGTTCCAGTTATCTGAACTATTGCTATTTCTTACCAAGATTTCTATTTCGGAAGCCGATAAACTCCGGTATTTAATTCCACTTTGGTTATAGCGATTTCGCAAATGATACTCATCCTTACCTTCGGGGAGATAACCTTCACTGATGAAATTATATCCAATAGACGAAATGGGTTTCTTACTAATCTTGTTCATGGTTTGGGATAAAAATTTATTCTACAGTTACACTTTTGGCAAGGTTACGCGGACGATCTACGTCCAGCCCTCTTTCTACGCCTATATAATAAGAAAGCAATTGCAATGGAACCACATTTAAAATTGGCGCAATCACTTCATCGGCTTCAGGTACTTCAATCAAATCACCTGTGAGCGATAACACACTATGGTCTCCTGCCGTTACAACCGCAATCAACTTTCCCTTTCGGGCATTGATCTCTTGCATGTTGCTCACCACTTTTTCATGGTAGGCATCTTTGGTGGCAACAAAAAGCACAGGAAGGTTTTCGTCTACCAAAGCAATGGGACCATGCTTCATTTCTGCTGCCGGATAACCTTCTGCATGGATATAAGATATCTCCTTCAATTTTAATGCCCCTTCCAAAGCAATTGGGAAATTGTAGCCCCTACCCAAGAACAGAAAACTTGAAGCAGCTGCGTGTTTAGAAGCGACTGCTTTTATCTTTTCAGTAGATGCTAAAATCTCTTTCACTTTTTCAGGTACTGCATTCAACTCATGCATCAAATGCATGAAACGAGCGTTGGAAATACTCTTTTTTTCTTTGGCAATTTTTAAAGCAATCATGGCCAATACCACCAACTGTGCAGTAAATGCTTTTGTACTCGCTACACCAATCTCCGGACCCGCATGTGTGTATGCTCCAGCATGAGAAATACGCGCGATTGAAGAACCTACTACATTTAAAATACCAAATATGATAGCGCCCTGCTCTTTTGCACGTTCAATCGCTACCAACGTATCTGCCGTTTCTCCACTCTGAGAAATTGCAAACAATACATCTCCTTTATTTACAATTGGATTTCTGTACCTGAACTCAGATGCATATTCAACTTCAACTGGTATGCGACAAAGTTCTTCAATGATGTATTCAGCTACCAAACCCGCATGCCAACTCGTACCACAAGCAATGATGATAATTCGGTTGGCAGTCTTTAACTCCTCCATATAATGTTGCACACCACTCATGATGATGTCTTGGTTCGCTATATCTAATCGACCGCGTAAGCAATCAAAAATGGTCTTGGGTTGTTCAAAAATTTCTTTCAACATGAAATGATCATATCCACCCTTCTCAATTGCTGCCAACTCTAAATCTAGTTGTTGTACAAAAGGTGTGACGATTTCATTTCCCAAATTTTTTAAGATGAGTTCGTTACCCTTGATGATGGCCAATTCATAATCATTTACATAAACCACCTGCTTGGTGTACTCAATAATGGGAGATGCATCTGAAGCCAAAAAATGTTCGTTCTCGCCAACACCAATTACAAGCGGACTCCCTTTTCTTGCAGCAATTAGGGTGGATGGATCTTCCTCATCCATCAACACAATCACATATGCTCCCACAACACGCTTCAACGCAATGCGAACCGCCTCCTCTAATGAACATTGGTTGCGTATTAGAATATCATCAATAAAATTGAGCAGGACTTCCGTATCCGTATCACTTTTAAATGCGTAACCCTTTTTCTCTAACTCCAATTTAAGAGATGCATAATTTTCAATGATGCCATTGTGTATCATGGCAAGTCTACCACTTGCAGATAAATGCGGGTGCGCATTCCTATCACTGGGCTCACCATGTGTTGCCCATCGCGTATGACCAATGCCAATGGTGGCTTTAAGTTCAACACCTACCAATGACTCCTCTAGCCGGGCAACCTTGCCTTGTTTTTTGTAGACAGACAATTTACTGTCGTTCAATGCAATACCTGCACTATCATATCCACGGTACTCTAACCGTTTCAACCCTTTTAAGATAACAGGATAGGCTTCTCGATGACCCACATAAGCTACAATTCCACACATAGACTGCTAATTAATTTGAGCAAAATTACCAACAGCAATCAACCTTTAAAAGTAAAATGAAGTAATTATTTGATAAAATGCATGAAATATGAAAAATACTTAACTAACATATTCATATATTTTAATAAGTAATACTTATTTATATATAATTTTAGCTATTTTACCATTACTTCCAGATAAATATATAATACTTGAATTTGATGCAGTTTGCGCTGAATGGAAACCTTGTTGGTTGATATTGACCCAAGTTTTACTCTTTTCTACCCACTGATCTACTCCTGTTGTTCCGCAAACCACGAGATCTCCGTTCTCTAAAAAAGCCGCCCCACTTTTATAGCCTGTAGGTATAGCCAATGGTTGTCCAATTTTCAAGGTTTCTCCCAACTCAAAAAAGACCATGGCACTGTCGGTTCTTTGGGCATCAGAAAAATCACCTCCCACAACCACCCCTCTTTTATGTTTGTCTGAAAAAGCAATTCCATTTGCTCCTGTATAGCTTTTCCCGGATTGCAGTGGCAAGAGCCAACAAGTTTCATTATAAAAAATTCTTGACCGAATCCCTCCTGATACAAAAAGAGATAGCAGTTGGTCATCCCTTTTGAGTAACTGAATGTTACTGCCACTAGCGGCAAAAAACGCCTCGCCTTCCTGCATTTTAAAACAAGATGTTGTTGAATTGACCTCTTTCCAATTATCTCCATAATCATTGGTCTGCGCCAGAAATGGCTTACCGTCAATAGGATCACCTACTACAATGCCATCCTTTCCATTGAAATACAGGGCGTCTAAAAACATGCCGTCGCGACTATCTTCAAATACCTTTAACCAGCTTGCTCCGCCATTCACAGTTTTCAAAATAACAGCAGGTGCATCTACGGCCATGATGATTGCCGTGCTGCTATCCACAGCATAGACATCACGAAAATCGCGGTGCTCGTAACCCGCCACTTTCATCCATCGAAAATGATTACCCCCATCCACTGTTTTAACAACCATCCCATTACTGCCACTGCACCATACCATCCGATCTGAAACAACCGACAATCCACGTAGCGATGAATTTACCCCAGAGGTTAACATCTTCAATTCCTGAGCAAGTAGCAGTTCAGAAAAAGCAACTAATAAAAAAAGTAAGAGCATCCACCTCGGTTTTATTTTAAAGTTGTGCATCATATAAAAACTTAGATTTATGAACAATATACTTACCATTTTAACAAGAAAGAAAAACATGAAAACTTGTCTACCCTTATTGGCTGTTTTGTTTACAATTCAAACAACCGCACAAGAAAACCAAATACAAGCAACGGCAATACAAATCTCAACACCAGTGGGTCAGTTGGAAGGGATGGTCGAAAACAAAAATGTTGTTGCCTTCAAAGGTATACCCTATGCTAAACCTCCAGTAGGTGAGCGCAGGTGGAAAGCACCGGAACCCAATGGAAAATGGCAAGGCATACTTGCTGCAAAAGCGTTTGGACCAAGAGCCATGCAGACCAATATTTTTGGCGACATGGTATTCAGATCGAATGGTACTTCCGAAAACTGCCTTTACTTGAATGTTTGGAAACCCCTGAATACGGGTAAAAAGCTTTTACCTGTCTTGGTTTACTATTACGGGGGCGGATTTGTTGCAGGAGATGGATCAGAACCAAGATACGATGGCACAAGTATGGCAGAAAAAGGAATTGTGGCTGTAACGGTTAATTACCGACTAGGTGTATTTGGATTATTGGCGCACAAGGAACTAACTAACGAATCTGGTAAAGGATCGTCTGGAAATTATGGGTTGATGGACCAAGCGCTGGCTTTACAGTGGGTATACGACAACATCGCAGCATTTGGTGGCGATCCAAAGAAAATAACGATTGCAGGCGAATCAGCAGGTTCCATTTCTGTTAGCGCATTGATGGCATCTCCGCTTTCAAAAAATTTAATTGCAGGAGCAATTGGAGAAAGCGGATCTATACTTGGTGCATTATCCGCATTACCGCTGACTGATGTAGAAAAGTCAGGTGATCGATTTCTGAAGATGACCAATGTAAATTCAATTGCCGCATTAAGAGCCATGCCTGCAGATTCGATTCTCGGTTATGCTGGTAAATTTGGACTTTTCAATTTTAACATGAGCATCGATGGTGTGTTCTTCCCAAAAGATCCTGAAACTATTTTTAGCATGGGAGAGCAAGCAAATGTGCCTCTTCTTGCAGGATGGAACAGTGAAGAATCCAACTACAGAAGTATCATGGGTAATGACAAACTGACCGTTGAAAATTTCAACAAAAATGTCACCAAAAGATTTGCCAAACAAGCAGAGGCCTTGTTAAAAGTGTACAATCCAACCAATGAGGTAGAAGTTAAACAGGCAGCAACAGATTTGGGGGGCGACATGTTTATATCCTACAGTACCTGGAAATGGCTAGAGCGTCAAAAACAAATTGGACAAACAGTGTATCGTTATTATTACGAGCAACCAAGGCCAGGTGACGAAGGCGCGTCACACTCAGCAGAAATTGAATATGCCATGGGAAACTTAGATGGCAACAAGGTTTTTCAATGGACAGCCGAAGACAGAAAAGTTTCCAACACCATGCAAAGCTATTTTGTGAATTTTATCAGCACCGGAAACCCAAATGGCAAAGGACTTCCGAAATGGGAAAAACTGCATAAAGAAAAAACAGCGGTAGTGATGCACATCGGTAGCAATACCAGACAAGAAACCTCCAAACACGAAGACCGATACCAGACCATGAATAGTTTTTCTACAAACAACCAATAGGGGACATGAAAAAAACAAAACAATTCTTCTTCCTTTTTTTAGCGTCGATTTTCTTCAGCAATCTTTTTGCACAAGAAAATCAACCAACGCAAGAAATTACTGGTGGAAAAATTCGTGGCACCAACAACAGTGATGGTTCTATCGCTATTTACAAAGGCATTCCATTTGCTGCACCACCTGTAGCGGAATTACGTTGGAAAGCACCTCAACCTGTACAGGCATGGAAAGGAATATTGGATTGTACAAAGTTCAGTGCCAGCCCCATGCAATCAAAGCCTATGCCCTTTAGCATGTGGTCTGAAGAATTTCTGATTCCTGCAGAACCAATTAGCGAAGATTGTCTTTATTTAAATGTGTGGACAGGAAACAAAAGTAAAAAGAACAAACAGCCTGTATTAGTTTGGATATATGGCGGTGGCTTTAGCAGTGGAGGAAGCGCATGCCCTATATACGATGGAGAAGCCTTTGCAAAAGAAGGTGTTGTTTTTGTAAGCATCAATTACCGAGTTGGTGTTTTTGGATTCTTTGCACACCCAGATTTAAAAGAAGCTTCTGGCAACTTTGGGTTATTGGATCAGATAGCTGCTTTACAATGGGTGAAAAAGAACATTGCCTCATTTGGAGGCGATCCAGACAATGTTACTATAGCTGGACAATCTGCAGGATCGATGAGTGTGAATGCATTAGTAGCCTCTCCATTAGCAGCGGGACTATTTAATAAAGCGATTGCTCAAAGTGGAGGAAACTTCACAAGAGACAATTCAAGTAAGGATTTTGCTGAAGCAGAAGGCGTAAAATATGCTTCAAAGTTTGGTGCTAAAAGTATTGATGAATTAAAAAAAGTGGATGCGGAAAGCTTAATGAAAAAGTTCATCGGCATGAGAGGTCCTTATATTGACGGACATGTGCTTCCTGAACATATTCTTGATATTTTTCAAAAAGGAAAACAGAATAAAGTCGCTTTGCTCGTTGGATGGAACCAGGACGAAGGTTTGGTGATGGGGCCTATAAAATCAGCAGAAACCCTACAAAAAGATTTTCAAAAACAACATGGTAGTGCAGCAGGAAATTTCATGTCCTTCTACCACGCCTCAAATGATGAAGAAGCAAAACAGACACAGCTGGATCTTTCCAGGGACCAGATTTTTGGTATGCCAGGTTATGTTTGGGCCGATTTTCAACAGCAACAAAACTTACCTGTTTACGTTTATCGATTCACCAGAATTGTTCCAGCAGAAGGAGAATACAAAAAATACAAAGCATTTCATACTGGAGAAGTCCCTTATGCCTACAACAACCTACGCTTTGTAAAAAGACCTTGGGAACCGGCGGACCATGTGTTGGCCAATGGGATGGCAGGGTATTGGACAAATTTCATCAAAACAGGAAATCCCAATCATGGCACATCGCTTAAATGGCCTTTGTTTAACGCAAAGGAAAAGCAGACCATGTATTTTGACGCCACCAATTCAGTAAAAACCATGGATGATGGGGAAAGATTGCAGTTCTTGTTTAGGTCAATGACTGCTAATAAATAGCATCCCAATCGGCGCTCAATACCAGCGGCTTATTGTCCTTTTTTTCAACAACAATCGGATTAATAAAACCCTCAAGGTTGGAAATATTGCTATAGAACTGACCATTTTTACCAATCATAACCGTGTAGTTACCTGGACGAAGTTTGACCTTAAAAAAGCCCTCTTTATTTGCCAAGGATTTGGCAATCAATGTTTTGTTGGTCATCAAGAAAGTCCCAACCTCCCCTGATGGCACACCCATGTTAACCAATGTAGGTTCAAAGAAGTATACAAAGCCAGACATCCCAGCAGGTATTTCATTTGGTAAATCAGGCGAAGGCATTTGGTTTCCCGTGGGTTTTTGGAGTTTCCCTGTCACCACCACTTTGGTGCCACTGCATCCCAGAAAAAAAGTAGCCGCTACCAAGTAAAGCGACCATTTTAAAGCCTTGTTCAACATTTGTTTATTTTAATTAAATTATTGTTTAAATTGTTCTGAACTCCATACAAATTAGCCTTTTCAGGCTAATTATTTTTATCTTCAATGTTATGAAAATGCAAAAAAGTAAACTTTTCATTCTTTTAGGATTTTTGATGCTGAGCAGCTCAATTTTGTTAGCGCAAAAACAAAGTGCACCCAAACAACGTGAGTTAGAAAAAATTGCAAGTGATCAAAGAATAATCGAATCACAGCGATACGAGAAAGCCATGACCCTTGCTGCACAAAAAGGCTGGAATCTTACCATTACAGATAAAAATGGAAATGTTGCTAGATTAGTAGGTGTTGACGAAAAAGGTTATCCAATGTATGTAGGCACAGAGAGCAATGTTGTTGCTGCTTCTACTATTGGCACCAATAAACTTTGGACAGGCGGCAGTTCAGGATTAAACCTTGATGGAGCAAATCCTTTACTCACCAACAAACTGGGACTCTGGGATGGTGGATTGATAAATGCATCTCACGTTGAGCTATTGGGAAGAGTTACGCAAAGAGATAGACCAAGTACAGTAGACAACCATGCTTCCCATGTGACTGGAACCCTTATAGCAAGTGGTGTAAATCCCGTTGCAAAAGGAATGGCACATAGTATCAAAGGAATTATTGCCTATGATTTTTCAAATCATATTTCTGAAATGTCAAGCGAAGGACCTAACCTCTTGGTATCGAACCACTCTTATGGATCTATTTCAGGATGGAGATTCAACAGTGGACAAAACAGATGGGAGTTTTGGGGTACTGCAGGATCAACTGAAGATTGGAAATTTGGGAACTACAGCGGTGAAACACAAATGTGGGATTCAATTGCCTATCTCTCTCAAAATTACCTGATTGTTAAATCTGCTGGAAATAACAGAAATGAAAGTGGACCGGCCATTGGGACAAATTATTGGAGATACGATGAAAGTAACCAGATGGTAGATGCCGGTGGCCGACCTTCAGGCATCAATGACCAGACGGGTTATGATCTTTTACCTACATATTCCAATGCCAAAAATGCATTGATTGTAGGAAATACATTACCCATCTCTGGTGGATATACAAGTGCTGCTGATGTTGTGCTAAGCAACAGCAGTAGTTATGGCCCCACCGATGATGGAAGAATCAAACCAGATCTTGTGGCCAATGGTTCTGGACTAACCTCTTCAGGTGCTGGAAGCAATACCACCTATTTTACTTTGTCTGGAACTTCCATGTCTTCACCAACCATCGCTGGCTCTGCAATTCTTTTGCAGGAATTGTTCCTGAGAAAAAACAACAACAAATTTGCATGGGCATCTACCATAAAAGGATTAATTCTTCACACCACAGATAAAGCTACAACCACACCCGGTCCAGACTATAGAAATGGATTTGGTTTGGCCAATATGGCGAGAGCAGCATCAGTCCTCAACAATACCCAGAACAATTTAGTCGTAGAAAAAAACCTGAAAAATGATTCTAGTTTTTCTGTAACTGTTGTAGCATCCGGAAAAGGTCCTTTGAGCGCAACCATTGTATGGACTGACCCAGCTGGGCCGGTTACTCCAAATGGGGTATTGAACTCAAGAGATAAGAAATTGGTAAACGACCTTGACATCAGAATCAAACAAGGCACCAAAACCTTTTTCCCTTGGAGATTAAATGGCGCTGCGCCTGCTGATCCTGCTACCCGTGGAGACAACGATGTAGATAATGTTGAAAAACTTGAAATAGATTCAGTGCTACTTGGTGAAACATACACCATTGAAGTTAAACACAAGGTAAAGTTTTTAAGGGGTGATAGCACCCAAAATTTCTCGTTGGTTGTTTCGGGCATTGGCGGTAACGCATATTCTGCAGCAACCTTTTCGGAACAGACTGGTGCATACATCGACACCCTGTCGTTTGGTGGCATCAATATAAAATACAAAGACACCTGTAGATCAGCCAGTGATGGTAGATTTTTTACAGGAACAATAGAGTCTGGTGGTTCAAACGCTTTGTTTATGCGCGTGAAGAGTTGCGACAACACCAACAACACCCGTTATGCTAGAATTTTTATTGACACAAACAATGATGGAGACTTTGGAGATGCAGGAGAAATATTTGCAACAAGTGCAGCCCTTTTAAATGATAGCATTTTTAAACCTACAATTGCACTTCCAACAGGTTTTGTTATTGGAGATAAAATGTTGATGCGGGTTATTTTAGCAGAGACGAATGATCCAAACAGTATTCAACCTTCTGGAAATTATACCAGAGGTGAAATACAAGATTATACATTAGCCATTATTAGACCTTCAAACGACCTCGCAATGAGCTCAGTAGTATACCCACTAGATGGTGAGTGTGCGGATGGAACTCAATACGTTACCATCAAACTAAGAAATACAGGAGGCAAAGAACAAAGAAACATTCCTTTGTCGGTAGATATCAAAGAGGGCGGAAATACACTTTCTACAATTACAGGTGTTTTTAATGGCCCACTTTTACCTGGTGGAGAATCAGAATATACTTTCCAAACTCCTTTTGCAATGAAAGCAAATACAAAATATACTTTCACTGCAAAATCAAATTTATTAACCGATCAAAATTCAGAAAACAACCAAGTGGTTTCGGAAGCAAGTGCGTTAGGCGCAGGTGTTGCCCCAACTTCATTGCAAGCATTGATCTGTAACAACACTGCCGCCTTACTCAAAGGCACTACCACCACAGGAAATTACATTAGTTGGTTTGCTTCTGATACCGCTAAAGTTCCATTTGCACTTACAACTGGCACTGCTGTTGCTAATACAACTAGTCTTACTACAGACAAAAAGTATTATGGTGCATTTAACGACTTAGCAGGAAGTGTTGGTCCAAAAGACAAAACAGCTTATGCCTCTGGGGGATATAATGAATTCAACGGTAATTTTGTACGCTTCTCCAATAGCGTTCCGATGGTGATAGAGTCTGTAAAGATGTTTGTTGGAAACCCTGGCAAAGTAAGAATCATTCTAGCGGATTTAGCAAGTGAAAACGGCACTGGAGGATATAGCTATTTCAATATCGACCAAAAAGAGTTCATTGTTTCGAACTCAAGACCAACAGCACAAGGTGGCGCGGTAACAGAAAATGATCCGAATGACAAGGGCATGGTATTCAATTTAAATTTTGCTGTTTTCAATCCGGGTAACCACGTATTGATTATGCAGTGCTTGGAAGGTGCTACCGTGTATAGAAACAACAATATAGCCGCCACTCCTTATCCACAAAAAGTGAATGGTGTTAATAGTGCACTCAGCATTACGGGCAACAGTGTAGTAACTTCTGCTACCGCAGATCCAAGTCAGTTTTATTACTTTTTCTACGATATGAAAGTAGAAATACTTGCAGAAACTTGTCCAACGCCAAAAACAGCAGTAACTGCCATTACAAATACTATTCCTACAATTTCGAGAAACGCAGACACCTTGATTAGTTCTGTTTTAACAGGTAACCAATGGCAATTGAATGGCTTTGATATACAAGGTGAAAAGGGACAAAAATTAAAAGTCACCCAATCAGGCAAATACAGAACATCTGTTGTGGATGATTTCAAATGTGAAAGTCTCTCCGCAGAACAAGATGTAACCGTAACATCCGTTATCAATGTTGCCCCAGAAAAAATAAGCTTTACTGTTGCACCAAATCCAAACAACGGTAATTTCAACCTGTCATTCAATGTAACAGGAAGAGAAAATTTAGGCATTGCTGTAATTAATGCAGAAGGCAGAGAAGTATACAGGCAAACACAAGCAAATTTCAGTGGAAACTTTAAAGGAGGTATTCGCTTGAACAATCCTAAAGCAGGTGTTTATCTTATCAAAATAACACACGGACTAAACCAATACATGAAACGTATGGTCATATTATAACCGAATTATTCATTCATAAAAAGCCAGGCTCATCACCTGGCTTTTTTATTGCGCTGTTATTATGGTATGTATTAATTTCGCAAAATAAAAATAGCTAAAGTTTGTCCTCACCCATCTTTCTCATCACACCTCCTTTCACCCAGCTGAACACACCCTATCCGGCGTCGGCTTATTTGAAAGGGTTCTTTAATACCAAGGGAATTCCTGTAGTACATGCAGATTTGGGTATTGAAGTGATTCTGGCTGTGTTTTGTAAAGAGGGATTAACTGCGTTATTTCAAGAAGTAAAAAAAAGAAACGCAACACTATCCGAAAATACTGCAAGGATTGTAGCACTGCAAGACGATTATATCCGCACCATCGATGATGTAATTTTATTTTTACAAGGCAAACGGGATACATTAGCACGTGCAATCAGTAGCAGAAATTTTTTACCCGAAGGGAGTCGCTTTGCACAAGCAGATGATTTGAAATGGGCCTTCGGCAACATGGGTCTTCAGGATAAAGCAAAGTACCTGGCTACGATGTATCTGGAAGATTTGAGTGACTTGATCAAAGAGACAATCGACGAACATTTTGGATTTAGTCGTTATGCTGAAAAACTCGGTAGGTCTGCCAACAGTTTTGATGAACTCTATGAAGCGTTACAACAACCCTACACCTATTTAGATAAAATACTGTTGCAGATTTTTGAGAAAAAAATTGCAACCATACAACCTGCATTAGTCGCCATCTCCGTACCCTTTCCAGGAAATCTATACACTTCATTCAGGTGTGCACAGTGGCTGAAACAAAACTACCCATCGGTGAAAGTCGCCATGGGCGGCGGTTTCCCCAATACTGAGCTTCGTTCACTTTCTGATGCAAGGGTTTTTGAATATTATGACTTCATCACATTAGATGATGGCGAAGCTCCCATGGAAATGTTATGGGAATATATCCATGGTAGAAAAGAAAAGCATGAACTCAAAAGAACATTTACTTTAGAAAACGATACTGTCGTTTACATCAACAATGCGAATTGCAAAGATTACAAACAGGGACAAGTCGGCACACCTGATTATAGTGATCTTCTACTCGATCAATACATCTCTGTTATAGAAGTCGCCAATCCCATGCATAGCCTCTGGAGTGACGGTCGCTGGAACAAGCTCACCATGGCACATGGTTGTTATTGGGGCAAGTGTACTTTTTGCGATATCACTTTAGACTATATTAAAAACTACGAACCCATTGCAGCATCGCTGTTGGTTGACAGGATGGAGGAAATGATTGCACAGACTGGCGAGACAGGATTTCATTTTGTAGATGAAGCAGCACCACCCTCTTTGATGAAATCGCTTGCCATTGAAATCATCAGAAGAAAGTTGGTGGTGAGTTGGTGGACGAACGTGCGATTTGAAAAAAGCTTTACGCCAGATCTATGTATTTTACTGAAAGCAGCTGGATGTATTGCAGTGAGTGGAGGTTTAGAAGTGGCTTCAGATCGACTATTGGAGTTGATTGACAAAGGCATTACAGTAAACCAAGTAGCACAGGTCTGTAGAAATTTTACCGCATCTGGCGTAATGGTGCATGCTTATTTGATGTATGGCTTTCCAACACAGACAGAGCAAGAGACGATAGATTCTTTGGAGATGGTAAGGCAGTTGTTTGAAACAGGAGTATTGCAGTCAGCGTTCTGGCATTTGTTTACCATGACTGCTCATAGTCCGGTTGGACTCAACCCAGAAAAATACAAAGTAAAAAAGCAATCCGAAATCATTGGCAGTTTTGCCAACAATGATATAGATCACATTGATCCAACAGGAGCAGACCATGAAAAGTTTGGTGAGGGTCTTAAAAAAGCCTTGTTCAATTACATGCACAGCATCTGCTTAGATCACCCATTACAAAAATGGTTTGAGTTTAAAGTGCCCAAACCATCTGTTGCCAACAATGTAATTCTCAATGCCATCAATGAAACTTCATTACAACATCAACCCCACAGTAAAGTCATTTGGTTAGGGAAAACCCCACAAGGTGAAATAGTACAAAAATCAAAGAAAGGCAGCAAGTGGGAAGTAATAAGTCTTAATTTCCAAACAATACAAGGCCGTTTTTCCATCAATGTTGAACCATCTAAAGGAGAATGGTTCTTGAGTATTTTACCGAAAATTTCCATACACCAACAACCACATCTATCACTGCAAGCCATCAAAGTAGATTATGAAGCAGCAGGCTTAGAAGACTTTGAATTGTTCTGGGACAACAAACCCATGAACACCATGCGTAAAGCAGGGTTATTGGTGGTATAAGCTTAAATGAAAAATCCCCGGCATTTGCCAGGGATCAGTAGCCCGTAGGGGAATCGAACCCCTCATTCCTCCGTGAAAGGGAGGCGTCTTAACCGATTGACCAACGGGCCGTTTCGTTTAAGGTGTGCAAAGATAAGTTCTTATGAGAAATATGACAAAAAAAATCGAATAGTTCTTACCTTTGCATCACGGAAAAAGACAAAAGCAATCAAATTATGAGTACAGTTAAAGTAGCGATAAACGGATTTGGTAGAATAGGAAGACTTGTTTACCGTCAGATATTCAATATGCAAGGAATTGAAATCGTTGCAATTAACGACTTGACCAGTCCAGCTGTCTTGGCCCATCTTTTAAAATACGATACCGCTCAAGGCCGTTTTGAACAGGAAGTAAAGGCTACAGAAAATTCAATTGTAGTTAACGGACATGAAGTAAAAATATATGCTCAAAAAGACCCTGCTCAAATTCCTTGGGGAGCCCATCAAGTTGATGTTGTATTAGAATGTACAGGTTTCTTTGCTGATAAGGACAAAGCAGCAGGACATATTGCTGCTGGTGCCAAAAAAGTGGTTATTTCAGCTCCTGCTACTGGAGATCTTAAAACTGTAGTTTTCAATACCAACCATGAAATTTTGGATGGTTCAGAAACCATCATCAGCTGTGCTTCCTGTACCACCAACTGCCTTGCGCCAATGGCCAAGGTATTGGAAGACCAATTTCTTATCGTTGCTGGATTGATGACAACTGTTCACGCTTATACAAACGACCAAAATACACAAGATGCTCCTCACCCTAAAGGCGATCTTCGCAGGGCAAGAGCAGCTGCACAAAATATCGTGCCCAACAGCACCGGTGCTGCAAAAGCAATTGGTTTGGTACTTCCTTCCTTGAAAGGAAAATTGGATGGCACCGCTCAGCGTGTTCCAATACTAACTGGTTCTCTAACAGAATTGACAGTCGTTCTTGGCAAGAAAACTTCTGTTGAAGAAATCAACGCTGCCATGAAAACTGCTGCCAATGAAAGCTTTGGCTATACTGAAGATGAAATTGTTTCAGGAGATGTTGTTGGTATTCACTTTGGTTCTTTGTTCGATGCAACCCAAACAAAAGTATTGACCGTAGGTGACCAACAAATGGTGAAGACCGTAAGCTGGTACGATAACGAAATGAGCTATGTTAGTCAGCTTGTTCGTACTGTAAACTACTTCGCACAATTGATTTCAAAATAACTTAACCAATACCCAAACCCGGCAGCAACCCACTGCCGGGTTTCTTTTTTTTAAAGTCCCTCTCATGAGCATATTCGAGCAATACAATTTCAAAGGGAAAAAAGCTTTATTACGAGTAGATTTTAACTTACCCCTCAACGAAAGTTTTCAAGTAACAGACGATACACGCATGCGTGCGGCCATCCCAACGATTCAAAAAATCATCAACGATGGCGGTACCGTTATTTTAATGAGCCATTTTGGTCGACCTAAAGAAGGGCCTACAAACAAATATTCCCTCTTCCACCTTGTTCCACACTTGCAAAAACTGGTAGGAGACCAAAACGAAGTATTCTTTGCCTCAGACTGTATTGGTGAACCTGCAGAAAAAGCCGTCAACCTACTTGAAGCAGGTGATGTGCTACTGCTTGAAAACCTTCGCTTCCATAAAGAAGAAGAAAAAGGCGATGCTGGATTTGCAGAAAAACTCAGTAAGCTGGGTGATGTATATGTGAATGATGCATTTGGGACTGCCCACAGAGCGCATGCCTCGACTGCCATCATAGCGGACTACTTTAGCAAAGAAGAAAAAATGTTTGGCTTGCTGATGGAAGGTGAAGTAAAGAGTGCAGAAAAAGTAATGCTTCAATCAGAAAAACCTTTTACCGCTATCATTGGTGGCGCAAAGGTTTCAGACAAGATTTTAATTATTGAAAACTTACTTGAAAGAGCCACTGATATCATCATTGGTGGAGGTATGGCTTATACTTTCTGGAAAGCACAAGGAAAAGAAATTGGAAATTCTTTGTGTGAAGAAGATCGTCTCCCACTGGCTGCAGAACTTTTGAAAAAAGCAGCAGCCAAGGGCGTGAATATTCATTTGCCAGTCGACAGTACCATTGCTGATAAGTTTGCGGCAGATGCCAACACAAAAAATTGCGAGAGTCATGCGATCCCTTCAGGTTGGATGGGTCTCGATATTGGAGCTCAGGCAAGAGCAGATTTCAGAGAAGTGATCCTCAGCAGCAAGACCATTTTATGGAATGGCCCGATGGGTGTTTTTGAGATGGAGAAATTTCAAGCTGGCACCAAGGCTATCGCAGAGGCAGTAGCAGAAGTCACCCAAAAAGGGGCATTCTCTCTTGTAGGCGGTGGAGACAGCGTAGCGGCTGTCAACCAGTTCGGCTTTAACAACAAAGTAAGCTATGTCTCTACTGGTGGCGGAGCCATGCTTGAATTCTTTGAAGGAAAAGTCCTTCCAGGCATAGCTGCCATCAATAAATAGCCACTCATCCCAATTTCTTGCACTTGATGCAACCTTTTGCGGAAATCGGCTATCTTTATTTATAAACCTAATTTTTTTAAAATGAGCACACGTAATATTGTTCTTTTGGTAGTAGGAGCTGTTGTATTATTTCTTGGCTTCAGCGGCTGCAGCGGCTATAACGGATTGGTACAAAAAGACCAGAATGTAAAAGGCAAATGGGCCAACGTAGAGAGTGATTACCAACGCAGATCAGACCTTATTCCAAATTTGGTAAACACTGTAAAAGGTGCTGCCAATTTTGAGCAGGAAACCATTACACAAGTAATTGAGGCAAGGGCAAAGGCAACACAAACAACTTTAAGTGCCGACGATTTGAGTCCAGATAAAATTGCTGCCTTTCAAAAAGCACAAGGACAGTTGAGCGGTGCGATCGGCCGTTTGCTTGTTTCAGTTGAGCGCTACCCAGAATTGAAAGCTACTGAAGCATTTAGAGATTTGCAAGCACAAATTGAAGGCACTGAAAACCGCATCAAGGTTTCCAGAAATGATTTCAATGCTGCTGTACAAGATTACAACACCAGCGTAAAAAGATTCCCTATGGTACTTTTCACAGGTATGTTTGGATTCACAGAAAAAGGATTTTTCACAGCCGATGCTGGCGCTGAAAAAGCACCGACCGTCGATTTTAATAAATAAACAGTGGGTTTATTTGATTTTTTATCGAACAAAAAACAAACTTTCTTTTCAAAAGAAGAAGAGGAGCGGATGGTAGAAGCCATCCGCTCTGCTGAAAAGCAGACCAGCGGAGAGATCAGGCTCTTCATGGAAAAGCGTTGTGCATTCCTCAACCCACTTGATCGCGCCAAGGAAGTATTTGCAGAACTTGAAATGTTCAAAACCAAAGACAGAAATGCAGTCCTTCTATACATTGCAACAAAAGACCAACAATTGGCAGTATTGGGCGATGAGGGGATTTACCAAAAAATGGGACAAGCATTTTGGGACAGTGAAGTGAAGCTGATTTTATCCGAATTCAAACAACACCACTTTATAGATGGCGTTTGTAAAATAATCGGCGATGTTGGAGTTGCACTTAAAGAAAATTTTCCTTACGAATCAGATGATAAAAACGAATTAGACGACGGTATCGTTTACGGAAAATGATTAAAACATTATCACTCATACTCTTGCTGTTTTCTTTTTCTTTTGTGCAGGCACAAATAGAAAAAGAATTACCTCAAAGACCACAGCCTCCTAAATTGGTTGTTGATTATACAAACACGTTAGCACCCGATCAAATACAAGCCTTAGAAAATAAACTGGTTGCATTTGACGACAGCACTTCTAACCAAATTGCTATCGTGATTGTAGAAAGTACAGGCGACCGAGATATTTCTGATTTTGCTGTCGCCTTAGGAAGAGCATGGGGCATTGGTAATAAAGAATTCAATAATGGAATTCTTTTGCTCGTTGCAAAATCGGATAGGGAAATGTGGATTGCAACGGGATATGGGTTAGAGGGAGCGCTTCCAGATGCAACTGCAAATCAGATCATTGAAAACGAAATCAAACCGAATTTTAAAGAGAATGATTTTTATCGCGGACTAGATGAGGGGACAGATGCAATTATTTCATCAACAAAAGGAGAATATACCGCACCTGCTCATAACAGAAAAGAGAAAGGCGGGATACCAGGCATAGTTATCTTCATCGCTGTTTTCATCATCCTTAGTATTTTCAAAAAAGGCGGTGGTGGCGGACATTATAACCGAGGTGGTTACCGTAATGGAGTTCCAGGCGGATTGTGGTGGTTAGCCGCTGGAGGATTGGGCGGTGGTGGCCATAGTGGCGGCGGAGGCAGTAGCGGAGGATTTGGCGGATTTGGTGGCGGAAGCTTTGGTGGAGGTGGCTCCGGTGGTAGCTGGTAGTTTAACCCAGTCCCACTTCCTCATGCAGCTCCGGTACAGTTACATTATTGAACCCTTTCCGCATCAATCTCTCTTTAAAGTCTTCTTGCACTTCAAATTCACCATGCACTAGAAACAGTTGGCGTACTTTTTGAGGATCCTGACAAGACAAGTACTGTGATAAATCTTCATAATCACCATGGGCACTCATGGATCGAATACTCCCAATTTCTGCATGCACTTCGTGAAGAACACCGTATATATTTACTTCTTTTCTACCAGACAATAACTTGGCACCTAAAGAGTGAGGTTCACAATACCCGGTCATCAATATTGCATTTCTAGAATTTTCAATATTGTTACTGATATGGTGTTTAACCCTTCCAGCATCAGCCATCCCGCTTGCAGAAATGATCACACAAGGTTCACTTCTAAAGTTGAGCATTTTTGATTCTTCAACTGACTTAACAAAGTGTAAGCCAGGGAATCCAAATGGGTCTTCGTCCTTCTCTAAAATTTTTTGAATGCGTGAATTGAAATATTGCGGATAGTTTTTTACTATTTCGGTTGCATGAACACTAAGCGGACTATCCACGAAATATTCCAACTGCGGCAAACGTCTTTCTAAATCCAATTGGTTCAATGCAAACAACAACTCTTGGGTACGACCAACACTGAATGCAGGAATAATTAATTTTCCTTTTTTCTTGATGCATGTTTTTTCAATCCACTCCAACAAATGATCTGGTGTGGCCTGGTGCAAATCATGTAATGAATTTCCGTAAGTCGATTCTAATAAAATCACATCAGACTGACCAAATATTTCAGGGGACCTCAAGATAGCATCGCGGTACCTGCCAACATCTCCACTGAACGTTAATTGTTGTTCTTTCCCATTTTCATTTATACGCAAGTGAACTGAAGCACTTCCAATAATATGACCAGCATCGGTGTATTGCAATTCAACCCCATCTAAGATTTTATGCCAGGTATTGTATTCCACAACAACAAACTGTTGTATAGCCATTTCCACTTCTTCGGTTGTATAGAGCGGCTTCAGCAAAGTTTCCCCAGACATCCTTCTTTTTTTGTTGATGTATTTTATATCATCTTCCTGTATACCTGCAGAATCCTCTAATAAAACACTCGTCAATTCTCGTGTTGCAGGTGTTGCAAAAATTTTTCCTTTGAACCCATCCTTTACCAACTTTGGAATCAAACCACAGTGGTCTATATGTGCATGTGATAGTACGAGTACGTCTACTCCTTCAGGCTCAAACCCCCAATGCCTATTTAATGCATCCGTTTGTTTACCCATTCCTTGAAATAGGCCACAGTCGAGCAATATTTTTTTACCGCTGTTGAGTGTAAGTAAATGTTTTGAGCCAGTTACACAACGAGCTGCACCGTGAAAAGCGATTTTCATGTTAGGATTTTGTTTGTTTTTGCTTAAAGGTCCACACGACCTTGAATTCAGCAACACAGTTGCTATCAACATCATACCCTTTAGAAACAGTTTCACAGGTAACTCCATCGCCAGTAGCAATGGCCTTTTCAACCGACTGCTTTATCAGATTTCCGTCATTACAAACAAAATTGATTTTGCCTACTGCTTTCTTATTAAAGGAAGCCTGCATATTAAAAACCAACATAGAAACTGTTGGCTGTTTATCAATGGTATGAACCAATGCCAAAATACCTGAACTCATTTCCGCGGCCATGCCAAGGCAGGCAAAGTAAATGGACTTAAAAGGATTTTTTGAAAACCAGCTGTATCGAATACTGATGGTGGAAGATGCTTCGTCTAGTTTTTCAACCCTCAGCCCTGCAAAAAGGGCAGCTGGAAGAGACGTAAGCATAAAAAACCTGAACCACAATCCATTCCTTAACTTTTTCAGTAGTTTGATTTGTTGCATACGGTGTTTTGTGCTACACCAAGCTACGGAAGTTAACCCGTAAATGAAAATTGCATTGAGGAAAAACAAAGAAGTCTACAAAGGCGCAACTAGTAGCTTTTTATTGCACCAGAAGTTTAAACATGGTGGTATCTGCTAAAAAGCCTTCAAGTTCATCCCCTACTACACATTCACCAACACCTTTGGGGGTGCCTGTAAAAATGACATCGCCAATGTTGAGTGAAAAATAATTAGATACGTAGGCAATTATTTTATCGAATCCGTGAATCATGTCTTTCGTGTTACCCAATTGAACCAGATCCCCATTTTTTTTCATGGAAAAATTGATATTTTTCACATCGTTCACAAGAGACATAGGTTGCCAGACACCAAGAATTGCAGAGTTGTCCCATGCCTTTGCTTTTTCCCATGGCAATCCTTTTTTCTTCAGTTCATTTTGAATATCACGAGCAGTAAAATCGATACCCACCGAAATGGCATCGTAGTAACTCTTAGCCGCTTTTTCTTGGACGTACTTGCCGTTTTTACTGATCCTCAACACCACCTCACATTCATAGTGTAATTCGTTGGTAAATTCTGGATAGTAAAATGGGCTGTTGACTTGGTGCAAAGCACTCTTGGGCTTCATAAAAATTACAGGTTCGTCAGGAACCTCATTGCCCAATTCCTTAGCATGCTCAACGTAGTTTCGGCCAATACAAAGAAATTTCATTTTTCAGATTTAGCTTGGTTAGAGTGGCGTTCTCAAAGGAATAAGAAATAAATAAACTGTTACAAATTAACAAAGAATGTGCGACACCTAGAATTCTAAATTGTTTACAGTACCCATGGTCTTTTCTATTCCCGTCAACACAAATTCTTCAATCGCTAGAACCGAACGATCAATCTTTAATTTTACCAAGATCAATTGATTCGGAAACCATTTTCCAAGTACATAATCTACTTGCTTGCCTCTTGGGAAATCATTTCCAATACCAAAACGAAGGCGTGGATATTGTGTAGATCCCAATAGTTCTTGAATGCTTTTTAAACCATTGTGACCACCATCACTTCCAGTTGATTTTATTTTTATTTTATCGATGGGTACGGCAAGCTCATCAACAAGTATGAAAATATGTTGGGCATCAATTTTTTCTTTGTCCATCCAATATTTAACAGCCCTTCCACTCAGATTCATATATGTAGTGGGTTTGATACAAATCAATTTTTTACCCTTGATATTTACTTCAGCTTTATCGACTAATCGGTCTGAAGTAAAAAAAGAATTGTGCTTTGCCACAAAGACATCAAGGATATCGAATCCAATATTATGACGGGTTTGGGCATATTCAGCTCCAATATTACCCAACCCTACTATTAAAAATTTTTCCATAAAAAAAGCCCCATGAAGATATCAAGGGGCTATAAAGATAAAACTTTGGTCTTATTTCTTGGCAGGAGTTGATGCAGCTTCTTCCTGCTTCAACTGACGGGTCATGGTAACTGAAGCAATAGGAATACGTGGCGAGTTCAAAATCTCGAATTTATCGGTTTTGATATCCTCTACACGGATATTTGCATTCAATTCCAAATTGGTAAGGTCTACTTCGATGTTTTCTCTCAAGTTTTTTGGAAGAGACTTCACTTTTACCGATTTAAGTCTGATTTCCAATTGACCACCGGCTTTTACACCAGCAGCGGCACCGATAAACTTCAATGGAATAGTTGCAGTAACGGTCTTGTCTTCAACCAATTCTAGTAGGTCTAGGTGAATAAGCGCGTCTGAAACTTTGTCAAATTGCAGGTCTTTCAAAATGCAAGTGTAAGATTTACCATCTACCTGCATTTCAACCTTTTGGAAGTCTGGTGTGTAGATAAACGGTTTTAGGGCAAGTGATTTAGCTACAAAGTTAACCTCTTGCGCACCCCCGTAAATTACACCAGGTACCATTCCTTGAGAGCGAAGCTGGCGGGCGGCTGATTTGCCAGTTGCGGTCCTCAATTGTCCTTCGATTGTAATCGTTTTCATTGTATAGTGTTTAAAAAATGACGATTTTAAACCCGCTTATTTGTTTCTCAATTGTGAGTGAATAAACAAGCTGGTTATGCTTTGGTTTTCATAGGCGTTTTTGATGGCAGAAGCAAAAAGGTTGGCTACGCTTAACACTTTCAGCTTCGGTGAGTGACCTTTTAACGGTATGGTGTCACAAACCACCAGTTCTTCCATCACACTGTTTTCAATATTCACGTAGGCATTACCACTTAAAACAGGATGTGTACACAGGGCCCTCACACTTCTTGCACCTTTGTCTTTTAGCAGTTTGGCTGCTTTGGATAAGGTACCTGCTGTATCACAGATATCATCAATAAGAACAATATCTCTGTCAGTAACTTCACCAATGACCACCATGCTGGAAATCTCATTTGCCCTCTTCCTGTGTTTGTCGCATATCACCATTTCAACGTTGAAATAGCTGGCAACTTCCCGGATTCTGTTCGCACTTCCCACATCGGGGGCGGCAAAGGTAAGGTTTTCGAGCTGAAGATCGCGTATGTAAGGGATAAAAATTGCCGAGCTATCAAGGTGATCAACCGGTATGTCGAAGTAACCTTGGATCTGTGGCGCATGGAGATCCATGGTGATAATTCGGTCGGCACCTGCAGCTGTAAGGATGTTTGCCACCATTTTAGACCCTATTGCCACCCTTGGTTTGTCTTTTCTGTCTTGGCGGGCATATCCGTAATAGGGCATTACCGCAATGATTTTGTACGCTGAAGCTCTTTTGGCTGCATCGATCATTAACAGCAATTCCATGAGATTATCCCCTGGTGAAAACGTGCTTTGCACGAGGAAAACATAATCGCCTCGAATACTTTCGAGGAAAATAGGTTGGATTTCACCGTCGCTAAATTTTTGAATACTAATTTTTCCTAGAGTGCCGCCTATTGCGGTTGCTATCTTTTCGGCCAGGTACTGTGAACTGGTTCCGGAGAAGATTTTACATGAGGGACCTACTCGTTGCATATAAAAAAAATGTGTGACGAAGATAATGAAACTTGTGTTCAAGGATTTGAACGTTGATAACTGATGAATATCTTTTAAGTGCATTTGTTTAAAACAAGGAAAATGAAGACCATCAAAAGTTGGAGTCCGGAAGACAGACCTAGGGAAAAACTCAGGGCCCGTGGCCCCTTGCAGCTAACGGATAGCGAGCTGATTGCCATTTTGATTCAAAATGGCACAAAAAACCAATCTGCAATGGAATTGGCCAAGATATTGGTAGAAAGATGCAACAACAACCTGGCCGCTTTGGCACGGTTATCTACACGCGAACTCATGAAAATCCATGGCATTGGGATGGCCAAGGCTGTTTTGATTCAGGCAGCACTCGAAATTGGAAGAAGGCGGTTGGCCTCAGAGCACCTGCAAACGGATACCATCACAGGCAGCAATTCGGTAGCCCGTTTTTTACAGGCCAAGTTAATGGACCTCCCCCATGAAGTCTTTGCCGTCCTTTTTTTGAACCGCGCAAACAAAATCAGACATTTTGAAATTATCAGTTCTGGGGGAATGACTGGCACAGTTGCAGACCCACGCATCATCTTAAAAAAGGCATTGGAAGAAGACGCCGTAAGCATCATCCTATGCCACAACCATCCTTCCGGCAATTTAAAACCATCAAAGGCGGATGAAGAACTCACCTATAAAATTAGAAATGCTGCTAAATTTTTCGACATCCAAGTATTGGATCACATCATTGTGAGCACGGAAGGCTATTATAGCTTTGCAGATGATGGTATCATGTAATCAAAAAAAGATGACAAACAGCAGTTTTGAATGATGTTACAATGCAAACTTTTTGGTTTAATTTAGTCCTGTTACCATAGACCATTATTTAACCACTAGAAATATGCACAGCGAACAAATCAACTCCCAAATTTTTACAGACAATAGAAAGCGATTTATTGCTTCAATGGAAAAAACTGGCATTGCCATTTTCAACAGCAATGATGAAATTCCATCCAATGGTGATGCATTGTACCCTTACAAACAAAATACAGATTTGTATTGGTTAACGGGTATCCGACAAGAAGACACCATGTTGATTTTGTTTCCTGATCATCCAGATAAAAAATACAGGGAAGTGTTGGTTTTGGTAAGACCAAACGAATTGAAAGAGAAATGGGATGGCAAAAGACACCGCGCAAATGAAGCTACTGCACTTTCAGGTATTCATACAATTGTATGGCTAGATGTTTTAGATGGTTTACTTCAGCCGATGGTCCATCTTGCTGATGCCATCTATTTAAATACAAATGAAAATGACCGCAAAGCCAATCTGCTAGCAGTAAGAGATTACCGATATGCGCAAGAAATGAAAGCACGCTATCCTTTGCACAATTACAAGCGTGCTGCAAAAATCATGCGTGAGCTAAGAGCAATAAAATCGCCATTGGAAGTCGATGTTCTCCAACAAGCGGTTGACATCACCGAAAAAACATTTAGAAGATTGCTCAAATTCATAAAGCCTGGTGTTTGGGAAAATGAAATAGAAGCAGAAATCTACCACGAGTTTATGATGAACCGATCAGCCGGACCAGCATATACTTCAATTATTGCAGGTGGCGATAGAGCAAGAACCTTACATTATATTGCCAACAACCAACAATGCAAGGATGGAGAATTGATTTTGATGGATTTTGGAGCAGAGTATGGCGGTTATTGTGCAGATTTAACCAGGACTGTCCCGGTAAACGGAAAATTCACCAAAAGACAGAAAGCGGTATACAACGCCTGTCTTCATTTGCACGATTATGCAAAAGGGATCTTGAAACCAGGCATTACCATTAACAAGTATACAGACATGGTTGGGGACGAAGCTTCTAAAACCTTTTTGAAAATCGGACTCATCAACAAAACCGATATTAAGAATGAAAGTCCCGATAACAGAGCCTACAGAAAATACCTCTACCATGGCATCTCACACCATTTGGGTATAGATGTGCACGATTTGGGAACCAAGACAGAACCGATCAAAGCAGGCATGGTCTTTACCGTTGAACCTGGGATTTACATTGAAGAAGAGCAAATGGGCGTTCGCATCGAAAACAATTTCTGGATCACCAAAAATGGCAACAAGGATCTTTTCAAGAACATCCCAATCAAAGCAGAAGAGATTGAACAGTTGATGAAAAAATAGACATGAAACAAATTCCCAATCTGTTTACGTTACTCAACCTGTGTATGGGATGCATTGCCATTGTATTTACGTTGCAAACAGGTGAAACCATTCTTAACCAACAGGGACTGGCTTGGAAAATTTATTTACCCGAAAGAATCTGGTGGGCTTCCATTTGTATATTTATCGCAGCAGTCATTGATTTCTTAGATGGCTTTGTAGCACGTTTATTAAAATCAACTTCTGAAATGGGTAAGCAACTCGATGCTTTATCTGATGTGGTTTCGTTTGGCGTGGCACCCGGACTCATCTTATTTCAACTGTTGCGAATTTCTTTTGCAGCAGAACCTGATGGCTTAGATACCCCCATGTATTGGATGCTACCAGCACTGTTGCTGCCAATGGCTGCAGCCTGGCGATTAGCAAGGTTTAACTTAGACTCCAAAGACCTAGGTCATTTTGTTGGACTGCCTGTTCCAGCAGCAGGCTTACTCATCGCCGTACTGCCATTACTCATGCTTTATAATCCGTTTGATGTACAATTGGTTATCGTTAACCCTTGGTTTTTATACACCCTTATTGGAGTAATCTCTTGGTTGATGGTTTCAGAAATCCCCTTACTCAACCTGAAATTCAAAAACTATTCTTTTACAGACAACAAAGCAAGATACATTTTACTGGCACTTTCGATACCCTGCATTTTAATCTTAGGATGGCTAGCTGTACCAACTATTTTCATCACCTATATTCTAGTATCTTTGCTATTCAAAAATCAGCTGACATGAAGTATACGGTTGCAATCAATGTGATGCCTTTACAAAACTTATTAGATCCACAGGGTAAAGCTGTGTTGGGTGGATTAGAAAATCTTGGATTGAGCCAGGTAATAGATGTAAGAATTGGAAAAAGAATCACATTGGAAATTGAAGCTGCAGATGAAAATGCTGCAAAGAAAGTTGCAGAAGAAGCGGCAACCAAATTGTTGGCCAATCAGGTTATGGAACATTTTGAGATCAGCATAATCTAACTGATCTCTAAAACAAGAAATTATATCTATGCTCTATATTGTTCCAACTCCCATTGGTAATTTAGGAGACATGACCTTTAGGGCTGTAGCCATTTTGAAGGAGGTGGATCTCATACTGGCTGAAGACACACGTACTTCAGGGGTATTGCTCAAACACTACGAGATACACAAGAGCATGTTTCCCTACCACCAACACAACGAACATAAAATTACAGAGCGATTAGTAGAAGAATTGCTTGCTGGCAAAACCATGGCATTGCTTACTGATGCTGGAACACCAGGCATTTCAGACCCTGCATTTTTTCTTGTAAGGGCCGCCATAAAAAATGGTATCCGGGTAGAGTGCTTGCCAGGTGCAACGGCTTTTGTACCTGCCCTTATCAACAGTGGTTTACCATCAGATAGTTTTTGTTTTGAAGGCTTTTTGCCACTTAAGAAAGGCCGACATACTATTTTAACTGCATTGTCGGCTGAAAAAAGAACCATCCTCCTCTACGAATCTCCTATGCGGTTAATCAAAACCTTAGAGCAACTCATTACCTATTTTGGAGAAGATAGACAGTGCTGTGTTTCTAGAGAACTCACTAAAAAGTTTGAAGAAAATGCAAGGGGCACACTAAAAGAAGTGCTAGAACACTTTTCTTTAAAAGGAGTAAAGGGAGAAATAGTAATTGTGATTGCCGGTAAAGAAAAATAGCACCCTGCATTACACGCATTCACCAAATCCTGTTTCCATTATTTACATGTTGAACAACGACAAAATCATATCGGATTGGATGAATGCCAAAGGCTGGCAACCTTTTCAATACCAAGTGGACACCTGGAAAGCCATCCGTGAACACAAGAGTGGATTGGTTAATGCCCCCACAGGTTGTGGAAAAACCTTTTCTGTATTTATAGGTGCGGTTTTAAAATTCATGGATGCACATCCCCAAGACTGGCATTCAAAAAAACAAAATGGCTTAAAGCTGCTTTGGGTTACACCGCTTCGTGCACTTGCCAAAGACATTGGCAGGGCCATGGAAGAAGCAATAGTTGAAATTGGAATTCCTTGGACCGTAAGTATAAGAAATGGAGACACCAGTAACGCAGAACGTCAAAAACAAAAAAAGAAACTGCCAGAGGTATTAATCATTACACCTGAAAGTTTACACCTTCTTCTTTCTGGTAAATCTCATGAACAACTGTTTGCTCATCTCGATCTTTTGGTAGTTGATGAGTGGCATGAGTTATTGGGATCTAAGCGTGGGGTACAAACAGAACTGGCAATAAGTAGAATCATTCATTGTAATAAAAATAAAAAACCAATGGTTTGGGGCATTTCTGCAACCATTGGTAATTTGCAGGAAGCAAAAGATGTATTGCTCTCACCTATTCTACTTTCACAAAGAGAAGCTACAAATGGAATTGTTATTTCTGCTCAACTTGACAAGAAAATAAATGTGATTCCCATTTATCCAGATGAGATAGAACAATATCCATGGGCCGGACATTTAGGAATCAAGTTGGCACATAAACTGATACCTATTATTGAAGAAAGTAACTCTACACTCATCTTCATCAACACAAGAGGTATGAGTGAAGTGTGGTACCATACACTACTTTCCATTGCTCCAGCATTAGCAGGCACATTGGCTTTGCACCATGGAAGTATTGACAGAGAACTGAGATACTGGGTTGAAGAAGCACTACATAAAGGAAAATTAAAAGCAGTAGTTTGTACGGCAAGTCTTGATTTGGGTGTTGATTTCAGACCTGTATCTACCGTTATACAAGTGGGGTCTCCAAAAGGTGTTGCCAGATTTTTACAAAGGGCTGGAAGAAGCGGACATGCACCGGGAGAAGAAAGTAATATTTATTTTCTACCCACCCATTCTTTAGAGTTGGTAGAACTAGCTGCTTTGAAAGATTCCATTGAGACAAAAAAAGTAGAAGCAAAAAATCCGATGGTACTCTGCTATGATGTACTCATACAATACCTATGCACCTTGGCTATAGGAGATGGATTTGACCAAAAAAAGATAAAGGAAGAAATCAGTACTACATTTTGTTTTAGAGAGATCAGTGACGAAGAATGGAGCAGGGTAACCAACTTTATTTGTACTGGCGGAAATGCCTTACAACAATACGATGAATACCAAAAAGTGCAACGAGACGAAGATGGTTTATATAAAATATTGAGTAGAAAGGTTGCTATGCGTCATCGTATGCACATAGGTACAATTGTGAGTGATGCGATGTTAAAAGTGAAATGGTCTAGTGGAGGCTATATTGGCGTTATAGAAGAATGGTTTATTTCAAAATTAGTTCCAGGAGATGTTTTTTCCTTGGCTGGAAAAAACCTTGAATTGGTCTCCATACAAGAGATGACTGTACTGGTGAGAAAAAGCAGTTCAAAAAAATCGATTGTCCCCAGTTGGATGGGAGGCAGAATGTCAATGACAGCCAATCTCGGATCGCAATTAAGAAAAAAACTGACTGAAGCAAGTAACATTGCTGTTGAAGATCCTATATTGAAAGAGCTTGCGCCTTTATTAAAAAAACAAGCAACCCTTTCGATTGTTCCAAACGAAAACGAACTCTTAATTGAGCTCATTGAAAGTAAAGACGGTTACCATCTGTTTGCGCACACATTTGAAGGCAGATTGGTGAATGAGGCAATGGCAACAATACTTGCATGGAGAATTAGTAGGCTTAAGCCAATCAGTTTTACTTTTGCGATGAATGACTATAGCTTTGAGTTATTGAGCGACCAACCTATACCCGTTGATGATACTAATATTAGGCACCTATTTTCATCTGAGGGATTAACTGAAACTATTCAGCAAAGTGTGAATGCAACAGAAATGGCAAAAAGAAAATTCAGAGACATTGCAGTAATTGGCGGATTGGTATTTCAAGGCAATCCCGGCGAGAAAAAAAAGGCAAAACACTTGCAATCCTCTGCTTCATTGTTATTCAATGTATTTCTGGAATACGACCCAGATAGTATTTTATTGAGACAGGCATTTGAGGAAGTGATGAATGACCAAATGGAAGAGCAACGATTAAGAGAAATGCTGAAAAGAATTGAAGCCTCAACAATTATCATAACACATCCAGAAAAGCTAACCCCATTTTCATTTCCAGTGAAAGTAGATTCTATGAGAGAAAGTATGTCTTCGGAAAAGTTGGAAGACCGAATTAAAAAGATGATCAAACAACTCTAACCTGCAATTTCAGTAATAGATTGTTCTTTACCCTTGCCAAATATTGCATAAGCCGCTTCACCCTTTTGAGGCGTTACAAGGTATTTGCCAGTAAACTTGCTAAAGGCAGGTAAAATGCAAAATTCTTGAGTAAAATAAAAACAAGGAAAGACGAACGACTGTTTTCCTTTTCCATTTATTTTTATTCCAGGATGGGTATGCCCAACGAAAGAAAAATGAGTATCTATTTTTTCATTCAGCAATTCATGTGAAAAACGAAAAGGCCCCAGGTAAAATTCTTTTTCAATTACCTCTATTCCCAAATCTTCATAGGCACTGTTCACCAATATTTCGTGGTTGCCTTTCACCAATGAAATTTTGGTGGAGCCCAATACTTTTCTCCAATTTGAAAACCATTCGTGCTCAAGGTTTGTAATACTGTGAAAGAAATCACCTGTCACAATCACTTGCTTTGGAGAAAACAAATGCACTTGCTGAAAAAATCGATGTAAGTCCTCTTGAAAAACTTGTTGTGGAATTGCAATACCTGCTTTTCTAAAATGCGCAGACTTCCCGATGTGCATATCAGACAAGAGCAGGGTTTGTTCATCTTCCCAATAGATGCAACGATCGGCACTAAGCACCAACCGTTGATTACTAACTGTTAGAGGGAATAGATGCATAACACAAAGCTATATTTAGTTAAAAAGTTCTGCAGCCTTGGCTATGGCATCCGGCTTACCTACATCCAAAACAAGATCACCCGTGTGGTTATATCCAATAATTGTTTGCTGAGCGGCCAAAGACAAATAGGTGTCTGTGATTGAAAAACAGCCACCAGAAGGCATTAAATCAAAGATTCGGGGATGAATAAGGTGAACACCAGAGAATGCAAAAGGCATTAAACTTTCTAGTGTTGAAAAACTAGGCACAATTTTTACTTCTTCCGTCTTGTTATTTTTCCATCCACTTAAATGCATTTTATCATTAAATAGAAAATGCCTTGTACTCGATCTAGTTGTTACCGCTAAAGTTGCAAGAGGATCCTTCGAAATATGATAGTCATACATGTTACCAAGATTGAGGTCTGTAAGAATATCTGCATTCATAACAACAAATGGCCTGTCGTCGCCTTTAAGCAATGATGATGCATGAGCCAGTCCTCCTCCAGTTTCAAAGGGACCGTTCTCCTCATATGACACATGAACTTTAATGTCTGTATTACGGTAACGGGATAAAAAAAGATGAATTTGTCCGGAAAAATGAAATGTATTAATTACAAACTCCTTGATGCCAAAGGAACGTAAATAATCAATGTTTCTTTCTAATAAAGATTTCCCTTTAATCTTCACCAAGGCCTTGGGTGTATAATCTGTATAAGGTTTTAAACGGGTACCCATCCCTGCAGCAAAAATCATTGCTTTACAATGTTCAATACCGTTCATTGATCCAGTTTTTTGCTTCTTGTTCAAGGTGACAAACTTCTACTTGCACTTTGTATTTTTCTTTTAGAAAATCTGTTAAGCGGTCTGCAGCGTAAACGCTTCGGTGTTGTCCGCCTGTGCAACCAAAATTAATCGTAAGCCCTTCAAAGTCGCGTTTCAAATAATCTTCAACAGAAATACCTACAATGCCAAAAACATGCTGCAAGAACAAGGGCATACTCGTTTTGTGCATCAAAAATTCTTGTACAGGTTTATCACGGCCAGTGAGGGTTTTGTATTCTTCTATCCTACCTGGATTGAGAATACCCCTACAATCAAAAACATAACCACCTCTATTTCCATTCTCATCTGTTGGAATACCCTTCTTGTAAGAAAAACTGTTGACTTTTATTTTCAATTTACTTTCTTTACTTGCCTTAACAGTTTCAAATTTTTCTAAAATATCATCGGTTAAAATGGCGTCTAATACTTTTTTAAGTGCAGGTAAACGCAAAGGAAGGCCCTTGTTTTCTAAAAACCATTTTAAGTTTTTGAGTGCAAATGGAATACTGGAAAGGAAGTGTTGTTTTCTTTCAAACAAGCCTCTGAATCCATAGGCGCCTAGTGTTTGCAGCATCCGTATCAACACAAAGCCATCATAGTTATTCAAGAAATCCGCTTTTACCAACTTGCCATCCAACAATTCATTTACTTCATCAAAATAACTATTTACCAGTTCTTCTCTCCAAGTGTAGGGCATTTGAGCCCTTGCCTGCCACAACAGTGAAGCGATATCGTATTGGAGTGCGCCTTGCATGCCACCTTGGTAATCTATAAAGTAGGTTTCGCCCTCTTTAACCATGATGTTTCTGCTCTGGCAATCCCGATGCATAAAATATTGATGCTCTTCCTGGGTTAGGTAGTTACTCAACATTTCAAAATCGTTTAGCAAAAGATTTTTGTCGTACGGCAAATCCAAGGCACGCACAAAATAATATAAAAAATAGAGCAGGTCAGAATAGATGGCTTGTTTATCAAAAGACTTTGTTGCAATACAGTTGTTGTAATCTAAGCCATCACCTCCTAAAATTTGAAGCCTGGCCAATTGGCTGCAGGTTTTTTTAAACAAGTCTTTTACCTGATCAGAAAAACCTTCCTTTTGAATAAAATCGAACAGCGAATGATCACCCAAATCTGATTGAACGTAAAATTCTTTTGTTGGGTCTGTAAATATAATAGACGGCACATTCAACCCTTTGGCAGTAAAATGTTTGGTGAATTCGAGAAATGCATTGTTTTCTGAAATGTTACCGGGATTATGAGTAAGCACATAAGATGCCTCCTTGTGCTTGAATCGAAAATACTGTCGGTTACTGCCTTCTTGTCTTAAAGTTTCAAGCGCTATTGTATGTCCGGGTTGCCAGCTATCTAATGATGCCAAAATATGTTTAAATGCCTGTTGCATAGGCAACAAAGTTATCTTTTATTCTGTAAGGAAAAAAGACTAACCTTATCTTTGCAGTATGTTGAAAAAGCAGATGGATGAATTAGATCGGCTGTCTACTGAGGAGTTTCATCGTTCCGCCAAATCCCCTTTGGTGGTGGTGTTGGAGAATGTAAGAAGTATGCACAATGTTGGCAGTGTATTTAGAACCTGTGATGCTTTTTTGGTTGAAAAAATTTACTTGTGCGGCTTTACACCCACACCTCCACATCGGGAAATACAAAAGACAGCCTTAGGCGCAACAGAAACAGTGAGTTGGGAGGCCGTTACTGAAGTACATCAATTAATCAAAAATTTAAAAGAACAAGGTTATCTGGTCTATACCGTTGAGCAAATTCACTCAAGCATTTCATTGGACTTGTTTTTTCCAGAGAAAGATAAAAAAATAGCCCTTGTATTTGGAAATGAAGCAGATGGCGTAAGTGAAGAAACCATTAAGCTTTGCAACGGCGCAATTGAGATCCCCCAATTGGGCAGTAAACATTCTTTCAACATCAGTGTATCAGCAGGTATAGTTTTATGGGATGTTATGGGTAAAATAAAACGTAGATGAAAAAAATCAACAACTACCTATCACTGATTAAATTCTCCCACACTATTTTTGCAATGCCTTTTGCACTGTTGGGATTTTTTATGGGTATTTTTCACCTAGACAACAGTAATGAAGCAGGATGGCTGGTTATAAAAGATTATTTTATTTCTCACTATCTCGTTTTTGTTTTTATTCTTTTGTGCATGGTCTTTGCAAGAAGTGCAGCAATGGCATTTAACAGGTACCTCGACCGTGAATTTGATGCAAAAAATCCAAGAACAGCCATTAGAGAAATTCCAAGTGGTGTAATTAGCGCAACCAACGCCCTGCGTTTCACCATCTTAAATGCGGTCTTGTTTTGTGCCGCTGCTTATATGATCAACACCATTTGCTTTCTCTTATCTCCCATTGCTTTGCTTGTAATATTGGGTTACAGCTACACCAAACGATTTACCACACTTTGTCACCTTGTATTGGGATTGGGATTATCCTTGGCCCCTGCTGGCGCTTTCATAGCCGTTACAGAAACCATTGTACCCGCAGTGGTCTTTCTTTCATTATCTGTGATTGGATGGGTAAGTGGGTTTGATATCATTTATTCTTTACAAGACGATAAGTTTGATGCTTCAGAAGGCCTACTTTCTATCCCATCAACATTGGGTAGAAAAAAAGCTTTGTTGGCTTCAAGGATATTACATGTTTCTACAGCATTACTTGTTATAACAGCAGGCCTATTCTTTGAATTTCATTTCCTCTATTTTATTGGCGCTTCGCTTTTTGTTGGTCTACTTATTTACCAACAAACTGTGGTAAAAGAAAACGACCTTAGCAGCGTGAACTTGGCATTTATGACGGCTAATGGAATTGCCAGTATTGTTTTTTTTATTTTCGCAATAGCAGATTTAATTGCATACAACTAGATGGCAAGAATTCTATCATTGGACTATGGCAAAAAAAGGACGGGGGTTGCTGTTACAGATCCTTTGCAAATTATTGCGAGTGGATTAACCACAGTAGGCACACAGCAATTGTTTGATTTTCTCAAAGATTACATAAGCAAGGAAGTAGTGGAGAAAATTATCATTGGGCTACCTTATCAGCTAGATGGATCCCCAACAGATGCAACTGCTGCAGTATTGCATTGTATTAGGAGATTAAAAAACAGTTTCCCTACTATACCTGTAGTATCTGTAGACGAACAATTTTCGTCCAAAATGGCAAGCAGGGCAATGCTCGATATGGGACTTAAAAAAAAAGATAGACAAAAAAAAGGATTGGTGGATGAAATTGCTGCAACCTTACTCTTGCAAGAATATATGCAAGCGAATCAATAGCTCAATTATTTAGCAAACAACATTTTATAGCCTGTTTTTACTCGTCCAGCACTGATATCATCTAGCTTTTTTTTGAGTAACTTTTTTTTGATTAAGGAAATATGATCGATAAATAATTTTCCATCAATATGATCGTATTCATGAAGAATTACACGCGCATTCAATCCTTTAAATGATTCCACTTTTTTATTGAATGATTCATCGCAATATTCGAGAACCACTTCACTTTCACGAGAAACTTCTTCCCTAAATCCAGGAAGACTTAAACAACCCTCATCGCAGGACCAAAACGCTCCATTTAATTCTAAAATATGTGCGTTGATGAATACTTTTTTGAAGCCGATTTCTCCATCAAAATCCGCTATGGATTCCTGATCAGACTTCTCGTACACTTGTTGTGTATCAATAACAAAGAGTCTGATGGATTTATTGATTTGAGGTGCTGCCAAACCCATACCATTGGAATGGTACATGGTCTGCCACATGTCATCAATGAGTTGTGTTAATGCGGGGTAATCTGGATCAAGATCGGTACAAACTTTTCTCAGAATGGGATGACCATATGCAACAACCGGAAGGACCATATTACAAAGATAATATATCTACCCATTATAGAGTAAGTCGTAATACTCTGCAGCCATCCTGTTAGAATCAAAGCGGAATCGCACATCTTTCATACCATTCTGAACCACTTCTCTCCAAGTTTGAGGAGCATCATAATAAAGAGGCAATACTTCTTCTAAGAGTATGCGATACATCTCATCTAGGTCGTATTGGTCTTGCTCTTGCACATGCATACTTTCATAATCAACTGGAGGTACAATAAATCCATTGTTCCCATGGTTGATAAACTCAACAATCCATCCGTCGTTGGTAGAAACGTTTACTGCACCATTCATTGCGGCAGTCATACCACTTGTTCCTGAAGCTTCACGAGGTACGCGGGGGTTGTTTAACCAAGCGTCTGATGCTTGTTTAAGTCTTTTACTCAATCCCAATTCATACCCAGTACAAACAGCCATATTCTTATATGATTTACTAAGATGCACCAAATAGTTAAATTCTGAAATTGCCGGATAATCTACCGGATAAGGTTTTCCTGCCCAGATGATTTGTACAGGATATTTCTTGCTACTCAACAATGCTTCAAATCGTTCCCGGTCGCGCGTAAGCATATCTGCACGCTTGTATCCAGCAAATCTCCTGGCCCATACAATTGTAAAAACATCTTGATCCATTAATTTTCCTGTCTGGTCTGCAACTAAATCGAAAGCGCGTTTTTTCAGGTACCGTTTTCTATCGATGAATCTTTCATCGTTTTGCTCATCCATTGCAAAATAGAGTTGCTTATCGGCCCAATATCTCCAGTTCTGAGAATTGGTAATATGAATAATTGGACAAATGCCTTCATACTTGTTCCATAGTTTTCTACTCACACGTCCGTGTAATTCTGATACCGCATTTGAGAGACGAGCAAATCGCAATGCAACAAGGGAATGATTAAATTGATCGTCTTCCATGCCTGTAATCTCCCTCACTTTTTCCAAAGGCATTCCGCAGAAGTAAGACATCTTGTTACAGAGATAAATATCATGCTTTTCATTTCCTGCTTCTTCAGGAGTATGTGTAGTAAACACCAATTTCTTTTTCAGGTCTACCAAATCACCATTGTTCTTTTCTAACAAATAGAAAGCAGAAGAAATGGCATGCGCCTCATTGAGGTGGTAGACATCTGGATTGAATCCCAGTTCATCCACCAATTTAGCACCACCCACACCCAATAAAATAAATTGAGCAACCTTGGTTGCCACGTTGGCGTCATATAAACGGTGAGTAATGGTTTGAGAGACATAATCATTCTCCGGACAATCCGTACTCAACAAAAAAAGTGGGGCTGAATTAAATGTAGAAGGATTAAGGTAAAAAACCTTCACCCAAACCGGTGCATCATGTATCGGAATTTGAAATTTGATGCCGGTATCTTCCAAGAAATTATAAATTTTTTCATTCCACTGCACCTGCAAAGTCTGATCTTGGTTCCTTGCCTGATCGTAATAACCGTATTTCCACAAAATTCCAATCCCAATTAAATTTTGACTTAATTCGTAAGCACTACGCAAGTGAGAACCGGAAAGGAAACCCAATCCCCCACTATAAATTTTTAATGGCTGGTGAATAGCAAACTCCATTGAGAAATAAGCCACTTTTTTATTGTATCTGGAATCAATGTTATAGGGTAATTTGTATTTTCTAAAATCAGTCATTTTTTAGAACATTTAATGAGGCTGCAAGATACCGCAAACTTTTACAAAATCTTCAAGTTAATATGTAATTAACACACATCTATTTACTGAAAATTGACTTTTGTCCGCAAGAAATTCAATTACTTTGTAAAAATCGCTTTATGCAAAAACTTGCATTTTGGATCGTTCTGGTATCGCTATTTTTTACTTGTAGTGAAAAATCTAAAGACATCAACAAGGATGATGATATTGAAACTATAGATTTCATTGCTTCGTTTCCGGAAAAGCCTTTACCAATACAATACAATCAAAAAGATTTAATAAAAACAGAGAGTGATAGCTTTTATCTCAAACCTTCAGTTGTAGAAAAATTTATTCCAGACTCCATATTCAACAAGGAATTTTCTAAGATAAAAAATGTCCGTTTCTTCAGAAAAGCTAGATATAAGGCGGAAGAAACAGAAGAAACTTATCTTTTCTTAGCGGCAGAGGGGAACAACAAAAAGGTGTTTTACTTGATTTGTTTCAATGAAAAAAACGAGTTCGCAACGGGCATGAAATTATTAGAAAAAAGTACTGAACCAGGCGTTACTATGGAAGGTGGGCTAGATAAAAGATTAACCATAATTAAAACAAAAAACAAAGAATCAAAAGATAAAAAAAATTACTACGAAAAAAGTGCATTTGTGTACAATACCGAGGGAGTATTTACCTTGATCCTTACTGAAAGCAATGCTCCTCTAGAAAAGCAAACTATCTATAACCCAATAGATACGAGTGGAAAAAAGAATCCCTTATCAGGAGATTACAAAATAGATGATAAAAATTTTGTCTCAATAAGAGACGCATCAAAAGCAGGGAAGCTTCAATTCTTCATCAACATTGAAAAGCCAGGAGGTAAATGCAATGGAAGTCTTCGTGGCGACTTGGTTCAGGTTAAACCAAAAGTCTATCATTACAGCAAGGCGGATGATCATTGCGTAATGGAATTTAGTTTTACAGGAAAGAGAGTACAAGTTAGAGAATTAGAGGCTTGCGGAAATCACAGAGGTGTTAGGTGTAGCTTTGATGGCAAATACAATAAAAAATAAAGCTGCTTTGAATTTGACTAGTCAATCACTTGTCCGGCAATTACATCATCAAAAGTTTCTCGCCTTCTTATTAACTTTAATCGTCCGTTTTTGACCAGCACTTCAGCAGGCCTGCATCTAGAATTAAACCTACTGCTCATTTCAAATCCATATGCACCTGCATTATTGAACAAGAGTATATCATTTGCACGAACCACATTTAATTCTCGATCCCACGCAAACGTATCGGTCTCACAAATATTCCCCACAATGTTGTAAGTACATAACCCCCCTGAAGGATTAGAAATGTTGGTGATTTTGTGATAGGCATCATAGAACATAGGCCTAATCAAATGATTGAAGCCACTATCTACACCCACAAAAGTTCGGGATGGTGCTTGTTTCAGTATATTGGCTTTCACTAAAAAATATCCACATTCACTTACGAGGAATTTACCAGGCTCAAACCAAACTTGAAACATTCTTCCAGTTTTTTGTTTGAATACCGCAAAGGTTTCAGCCATTTTTTCTCCAAGCAACTGCATGTCCGTCCCTTTTTCTTCTGACTTATAAGGCACTTTAAATCCACCACCCAAATCCACAACCGTCAAATCAGGGAAATGATGGGTCAACTCTAAAATCAATTCCAGTCCTTTGATAAATACATCAACTTCCTTTATTTCACTTCCGGTATGCAAGTGAAGTCCCTTTACCTTTACACCTGTTTGCTTTGCGATTGCAATAATTTGGTCTATCTGATCAATAGAGATTCCAAATTTAGAATCAACATGGCCCGTAGCTATTTTAATATTTCCACCCGCCATGATGTGCGGATTTAATCTGATGATAACTGGATAAGCGGATCCAAAATGACGACCAAATTGTTGTAATAAATCTAAATTATCAATATTGATATGGACGTTTAATGCTGTGGCTTCAAGGTATTCAGCCAACCCAACACCATTTGGTGTAAAAATAATTTTGTCAGGTTCAACACCTGCTCTAATTGCCAACTTCACTTCGTTTATACTTACACAATCAATGCCAGAGCCGAGCTCGTGCATTATCTTGAGTATATTAACATTGGTTAATGCCTTACAAGCATAGAAAAAACGAACATCAGAACGATGAAATGCACTGACCAGCTTACCATATTGGTCACGAATCCTTTGATCATCATACACATAAAGTGGTGAGCCAAATTCGTTGACTGCTTGAAGTAAAATTTCATTTGAGAGCACAGCATCCATGTAAACAAGTTATGGCTCCACAGATTCATCATCCGAAGCTGGCTCATCTGTGTTAGATGTAAATTCTTGAACTTGATCAGCTTCAACCTCGAAATGATCAGCATTTACCAAAGTAGGTGTAACGATTTGTTCAGCCAGCACTTCGCTTATTTTTGGTAATTCATCGGCACTGTTTATTCCGAAATAATCCATGAAATGTCTCGAAGTAGCATAAATGAGTGGCTTACCCACCATGTTTTCATTTCTGCCAGATATGATAACGAGTTCTTTTTCTAACAATTTTTGTATGGAATAATCACAATTTACACCCCTGATTGCTTCGATTTCCGATTTGGTTATAGGCTGTTTATACGCAATGATGGCAAGGGTTTCTAAAGCGGCAGTGGATAACCGCTTTAGAAATTTATCTCCGTTGAGTTGGACGATGGTCTGGTGAAATTCTTTTTTCGTTAGAAACTGAAGACCCCCTCCGCTTTCGCGTAATTCAAAAGGATAGAATTCAGAAGCATATTTTTCTTTAATTCCATCTATACAAGTTTGCACTTGATCGATACCTACTTTATCATCAAGAAATCCAAAAGCTTGGTTGACCAATTCAGTCAGTTCAATTGACGTCAGCGGCTTTTCGCTTGCGAAGATCAAAGCTTCGATATGGTTGATGAGGTTAGCTATTTCCATTATTGAATCAATAAATTAATCTAGGCGATGTTAATGATAAAATAAATTAAGGCCTCATTTTTTTACTAACCCTGTAAGGCAGCTGCTCCACTCACAATCTCAGTAAGTTCAGTGGTAATAGCAGCCTGACGTGCACGGTTATATGATATTTTGAGACTTTTCAGTAATTCGTTTGCATTTTCAGAGGCCTTATCCATCGCCGTCATCCTGGCTCCATGTTCTGAAGCATTACAATCCAATACCGCTTTAAAAAGTTGTGTATTTAAAATTTTGGGCATCAACTCAGCTACTAATTGGTCTTTCTCCGGCTCAAAAATAAAATCTGATTTTTTGGTGCTCTTGCCTTCAACGGGACTGTTCTTGGGAATTGGCAAGAACGGTTCAGCCGCAAATCGCTGCGTTGCTGCATTTTTGAATTCACTATATATAATTTCTACTGCGTCAAATTCTTTTTGAGTGAACGCTTGCACTGCAGCCTGAGCACAAAGTTGAACGGCTTCGAAAGAAAGTTTAATGAAAATGTCCTTGAACCGAACATCTACATGGTAATCTCTTTTTTGAAAAAATTCTGCTCCTTTTTTTCCTATTGCCCAGATGGTTAAATTACCTTCAGCATACTGGGTTGAATATTTTTCTTTGATGGTGGCCAAAGCCATTTTTTGGATATTGGCATTGTAAGCCCCACACAATCCACGGTCGCTAGTAATTACCACCAACAACACTTTTTTAATTTGCCTTTCTTCCGCCAAGGCCATGTTGGTGCCACCTTCGGTGTTACTCACAATATTGCTTAACACTTCCTGAAGCTTTGAGGCATAAGGACGCATTTGTATGATGGCATCTTGTGCACGACGTAATTTTGCCGCGCTCACCATCTTCATTGCTTTGGTAATTTGTTGCGTGGATTGTACCGATTTTATCCTGTTCCTAACTTCTTTAAGCTGACCAGCCATGGCGTAGTTGAATTTGGGTGCAAAGGTAGTAAAAAACCCACTATGGTATTAATGGAATTTCTATGGTAACATTTACCCATTCAGGGTCAAATTTTGCTCCAAATTTCTTGTAAAAGTTGATTGCAGGCTCATTCCAATCGAGCACCTGCCAGGATATTCTCTTGAAACCGAATTCTTTGGCCTCTTGAATCAATCTTTCGATGAGCATTTTTCCAATACCTTTTCCGCGCATGGTCTCGGTTACTAGAATATCTTCCAAGTACATAACCTGTCCCTTCCAAGTGGAATAACGAATATAATAAAGAGCAAAGGCAGCGACTTTCTTTTCTTGATTTTCAACTACAAATGCCCACCAAACAGGATTCAAGCCAAAGCCACTCTCTTCAAAATGAAGTGGATCTACAGTAACTTCATCAGGCGCTTTTTCATAAACTGCAAGCTCACGAATGAGTTCCAGCATGGCAGAACAATCTTCCCTTTGTGCGCGGCGGATATTAAAGTTCATTTATATTTTAGTGCCTGTTCAAAATCCTCTAAAATATCTTCTATATTTTCTATGCCCACACTCAACCGGATAAGTCCGTCTGTAATACCATATTCCAAGCGACTTTCTCTAGGAACAGAACTGTGAGACATCGATGCAGGATGAGACAATAAAGTATCGCAGGTACCCAAAGAGACAGTCCTGGTGCACATTTGCAAAGCATTCATGAATTTAACTCCTGCATCAAATCCACCTTTCAATTCAAAACTCATCATAGCCCCTGGATGTTTCATCTGACGTTGAGATACCGCATAATCCGGATGATCAGCGAGTCCATTATAATTGACTTTTGCTATGGATGGATGATTACTCAAAAATGCAGCAACCTTTGTTGCATTTTCACAATGTCGTAGCATCCTCACTTCTAAAGTTCGCATACCATTGATCAACAAAAAAGCATCAAATGCATTGCTATTCCCTCCGAGTAATCGGTGTGTTTTTGTTGCACGCGTTTTCATAAACTCCAGATCGGTCCCAATTAATACACCTCCTATTGCGGTACCATGTCCATTTAAAAACTTGGTTGTGGAATGCATAACAAAATCAATACCAAATTTAAAAGGTTGCTGTAAGTATGGCGTTGCAAACGTGTTGTCGCATGCAGTGAGCTTACCATATTGCTTTGCCAATTTTGATAGCGCTTCCAGATCAACACACTGCAACGTAGGATTGGCAGGTGTTTCCAGATAGATCATCTTAATTGCAGGATCTTCTTTCAAACATTTTTCTGCTAAATTTAAGTTTCGCAAATCAACAATGATCGCTTCTACCTCCAGTGGTTCCAACAACGATTTTAAATAATCTTGCGTTCCACTGTACAGAGAAAAATGTGTAAGTACTTTATCACCACGTTTAAGTGTTGAAATAAAAAGTGAGCTGATGGCTGCCATTCCAGAAGCGTGGAGAATCGCTTTTGCCTCAAGTGCTTTTCCGTCTTTTTCAAGTCCATACGTTTCCATGGCTACAATCTTGAGTTCAGCTTCATTCATAGTTGGATTACCCCAACGTGCATAAATGTAGCCTTCCTCTTTACCCGAAAATCTCCTCATGCCTTGTTCAGCCTCATCATATACGTAAGTAGAAGATGCATAGATGGGCGTTAGGTGCGCATACATAGGATCTTTAATATGTCCGCCATGCACTGCTAAAGAAGAGAAGCCTTTGAATTTTTTCTGACTCATATTGCCCATTTTACCCATGTTGCGCCCCAAGTAAATCCACCACCAAAAGCGGCAAACACTAAGTTGTCGCCTTTATTCAATTTGCCTTGAAAGTCCCACAAACAAAGTGGAATTGTTGCTGCGGTTGTATTTCCATAACGCTGAATATTCAACATCACTTTTTCATCTGACAATCCCATTCTTCTGGCTGTTGCATCAATGATTCTTTTGTTGGCCTGGTGAGGAACCAACCAAGCAATATCGTCGGCAGTCAGGTTGTTTCTTTGTATCAACTCATAACTCACATCTGCCATTCCGGTTACGGCAAACTTAAAAACGGGTTGTCCGTCTTGAAACAGGTAATGTTGTTTTTTATCCACGGTTTCATGTGTTGGAGGATTTAGAGATCCACCGCCTTTCATATTTAGGTATTTACCGCCACTTCCATCACTTTTTAAAATACTGTCCAATACCCCATAACCCTCGTGGTTGGGCTCAAGTAAAACTGCACCTGCTCCATCTCCAAAAAGAATACAAGTTGCACGGTCTGTATAATCTGTAATTGAACTCATTTTATCGGCGCCCACAACGGCCACACGCTTGTATCTACCACTTTCCACTAGTGCCGCTCCGGTGGTTAGTGCGTATAAGAATCCAGAACATGCTGCGAGGATATCGAATCCCCAAGCATTTTTGATGTCCAACTTATCGGAGGCTATATTGGCGGTATTTGGGAAAAACATGTCTGGTGTAACTGTAGCTACAATCAAACAATCAATTTCATTAGGCTCAATTCCCCTTTGCTTACATAGGTCCAAAACTGCAGGAACTACAAGGTCTGAAGTAGCTTTCCCCTCCCCTTTAAGAATATGTCTTTCAGAGATGCCGGTGCGGCTTTTGATCCATTCATCATTGGTGTCAACCATTTTTGCCAAATCGGCATTGGTGAGCAAATCTTCGGGAACATATCCCCCCACGGCTGTAATGGCTGCTGTAATTTTTTGCATGTTATTGGTTTGGGCACCAAAGTTATGGATTTGCCCATTGCAAGATGATGAAATAAACAAACTTTTAGGTAGTTAAAATGAGGTTACAAAGACCCCAACTCCCTTAAATTCATTAAATTTGCATTGTATTCATAGAAAAATGATAGCAAGCTTAACTGGTAAATTTATTGTGAAGACTCCCGCATTTGTGCATATGGATGTACATGGGGTGGGTTATGAGGTGCAGATTAGCTTGAACACCTATTCAAAAGTGGTGGATTTGAAAGAAGGTACCCTTTTTACCCATTTACAAATAAAAGAGGACAGTCACACCCTCTTCGGATTTTCAGAACTTCCTGAAAAAGAGCTGTTTATACAATTACTCAGTGTAAACGGCGTTGGGGCTTCTACTGCGAGAATCATGCTTTCCTCCATGCAGCCAGCCGAGTTAAAATCGGCTATTGCCTCGGGCAATACAGGTGCTTTGGAAAAAATAAAAGGAATTGGTAGGAAGTCGGCCGAAAGAATCATACTCGAATTAAGAGAAAAAATGGTGAAATCTGGAGTCGAAAGTACTTCTTCTGGCTTCAAATACAATACTTTAGACAATGATGCGTTAAATGCTCTGATGGCACTTGGCATTCAGAAAACTGCTGCTGAAAATGCCCTCAAAAAAGTAAAGCATTCTTCTCCAGAAGACAATAATCTTGAATCTATCATTAAAAAATCCCTTCAGCTTATTTGATAAGAACTCTACCCCATCAAATGTTTACGGCACGTTGAACTTGTTATCCAGAACGATAACTTTATTGACCATTATCCTTGGTTTACATTTCTCTGCAAATGCGGAAAAATATCCTTACGCCCATCATCCAAGCATTCAAGATACTGTCCCTAAAAAAGACACACTTCGTTATCCGCTGCAAGACCGCTACAGTGATAAACTGACTCAACAAAGAAAAAATCCATTCGACCTCAAGGATCCGGTTAACATAAAAGATTCAATTGTTTATGATCCAAAGACCAAAGAATATTTTATTATTGAAAAAGTAGGGAGCAAGTATTTTAGAAAACCGACTTCTTTGAGTTTCGATGAATACATGCGGTTACAATCCCGCAAAATGGAAACTGATTATTTCCAAAAAAGGGCAAATACCAGTAGCTTATTGAATAGAAAACTGGCCAAACCCAAGCTCAATATGGGAGACGACCTGTTTAACCGTTTGTTTGGCTCTGGAAAAATTGATATTCGACCACAAGGGGAGGTAAACGTAACAGCAGGTTATCAGGGACAAAATGTAAAAAACCCAACCTTGCCAGAGCGGGCAAGAAAAAACGGTGGACTAGATTTTGACATGGCTGCCAATTTGAACGTTGTGGGAAACATTGGCAATAAGATGAGGTTTCCAATCAGCTACAATACTTTGTCCACTTTTGATTTTGAGAACCAATTGAAGTTAGATTATACAGGAGAAGCAGACGACATCTTTAA
>CAMDFC010000007.1 GCA_945897185.1 Chitinophaga pinensis
CCCATTTTGTAATTTCTTTGCTTGGGCAACCAATTTAATTGATTGATTTCTGGCGGCTGCAACTTTAGCATCCATTTCATCTATTTGTGTAATGCCATTGAAAAGCATTTGATCTATAGTGATGTTGATGCCGTAGCTATGTGCCAAAAGTAGTACCCATTTATTTGCAGCATCAAATCCTTCAATATCTAGTTTGGGATCTGATTCTGCAAACCCCAATTGTTGTGCAAGCAGAAGTGCTTCTTTGAAATTGAGTTTTTCCTCAAACATTTTGGTGAGGATAAAATTGGTGGAGCCATTTACGATGGCTTTAATAGCATGCAACAAATCATTGTCGTAATACTCTTCAAGGTTTCTTATTATTGGGATAGAAGCACAAGCTGATGCTTCATACAACAAGGACCTACCTGTTTTTTCCTGAAGTTTTATCAATTCTGGCAGGTGTTCTGCCAACATTTTTTTACTGGCACTTACAACATCTTTTCCGTTGTTTAGTGCAGTTGTAACAATTTCGAAACCTGCCACGCTGTCGTTAATCACTTCTACAATCACATTGATTTCAGGATCGAACAACAATTCATCTTTGTCTGATGTAAAAATGGATGCAGGTGCATTTCTTTTTTTTGTTGTATTCTTGATACAAATTTTTTTAATCGAGGCTTTCAAGGAAGGCGTTTGCTTTAATACCTTATAAAGACCTTCGCCAACAACACCAAATCCAAACATACCAATCACGAGTGTTTTTTCAGATCCCATCTTTTATCTTTTATTATTTAGTTGTAATAAATTCTTTTAAAATAGTTGTCAGTTTTTTATCCTCCAATAAAAACCCATCATGTCCGTAAAAGGAATCAATAATTTTTAACTGAGCGCCAGGAATATGTTTTGCAAGAAATTCCTGTTCCACTACCGGATAAAGTAAGTCAGAAGAAATAGCGATAACCAAGGTTTTGGATTGAATCCCCCCCAGTTTTTCTTCTGCTTCTACTAGGCCTCTGCCTACGTGGTGACTATCCATCGACTTTGTTAGCATGTAATAGCTCCATGCATTGAATCGCTTCGCTAATTTTTCTCCTTGGTATTTTTGGTAAGATTCGCTTCTTGTGTTATCAATTGCTTTGTCTATGTCTTGTTGTGTTTTTTCATAGGTGTCGTAGTGCCTGTAACTAATTAGCGCTATAGATCTTGCCACTTTCAATCCTTCTATACCTGCATTGGGTGTGTTTTCTTTCCAAGTACTATCTGCTTCAATGCACATGCGTTGAGAAGCATTGAATGCCTTTCCCCAAGGTGAATGGAAAGCATTTGTTGCAATTGGGACAATAAATTTAAATAAGGTTGGTTGTTCACAAGCCCAGGCGATTAATTGTTGTCCGCCCATTGAACCTCCAATCCCTACCAAGATCGATTGGATACCCAAGCTTATTCTCAGTTGCTCATAAGCCCTTACCATATCTAGTGGAGTGAAAAAAGGGAAGTCGTGAAAATAAACTTCTCCAGTATCCGGGTTGATGCTGAGTGGGTTTACACTACCGTAGCAAGACCCAGGCATGTTTACACAAACGATGAAATACGCTTTAGGGTCAAAAAATTTATTTTCTCCAACCATTACTCCCCACCAATCGGTAGGGTCGCTGTTTGCCGTCATGGCATGGAAAATCCAAATGACATTGTCTTTCTTGTCATTCAAATTTCCAATTGTGGTGTAAGCAAGTGGAAAATCACGAATACTTTTGCGCGACTCCAATTGAAGTATGCCCTTGTAATGATATGTTTGTATTTGTTTGTTCATGTTGATGTTCGTTCCAAAAAAGCACAAAAAAACCCACCTGAAGTCAGATGGGTTTCACTATAGATGTGTAAATCTTTTCTAGAGAAATAATCTGACTTATCGTTCCCCGCATTTGCGGAGTGGAGTTGACACCTTATTGTTTTGTGTAACAGGTTGTCAAGGCTTCACAGGGCCAATCCCTCTGCCTTTCTGGATAAGAAATATAAAGAACTGATACAAATTTACGATTTTAGATAATTTCCTCCAAATTCACTTTCATAATCCTTGCGAATGCGCATATATACTGCTCATTTTTGATTTATTTTGTTCCTCAAAACATTCGCTTTGCTTAGGTGTTAACAATTAAAATTTGCCATGCGTTCAAAAGAAGAAAATATTGAGGTAATTGGAGCCAGGGCGCATAATTTAAAGAACATTGATATTTCGATACCCAAGAATAAGTTAGTGGTAATTACGGGTATCAGCGGAAGTGGGAAGTCCTCTCTTGCTTTTGATACCATTTATGCCGAGGGTCACCGTAGGTACATGGAAACCTTCGGCACCTATGCACGTCAGTTTATGGGAGAAATGGAAAGACCGGATGTAGATAAAATCAGCGGTTTATCTCCGGTAATTTCTATTGAACAAAAAACGACCAATAAAAATCCTCGTTCAACGGTAGGCACTGTTACTGAGGTATATGATTTTCTCCGCCTTTTCTTTGCAAGAGTAAGTGAAGCCTATTCTTTGAACACCGGAAAAAAGATGGTGAAGTTTAGCGATGAGGAAATTGTCGCCGACTTATTCAAAAAACTTCCTGGAAAAAAAATTACAGTATTAGCACCCTTGGTGCGAGGCAGAAAGGGGCATTACCGCGAGCTATTTGAAGAGACCAGGAAAAAAGGTTTTGTTCGTGTTCGTGTGGATGGTGAACTGAAGGAGTTGGTACCGAAAATGCAAGTGGATCGCTACAAAATGCATGATATTGAAGTGGTGGTGGATAGGTTGGTGGTTGAAGCGGAAATGAAAGTTCGGATTGGTCAGAGCATACAGCAATCCATGCAAATAGGAAAAGGGCTGATATTTATATTTGATCATGATTCAGAAAAGCTAATTCAGTATAGTAAAAAATTGATGTGTGCTGATTCTGGAATTTCATATGAAGAGCCATCACCCAATACCTTTTCTTTTAACTCTCCCTATGGGGCTTGTACAACTTGTAAAGGAATTGGACAGCAATATACAATCGACCTCCAAGCAGTTATTCCAGATAGGAGTTTATCCATTGTAGATGGTGCTATACTTCCTTTGGGTGAAGCAAGGGATTCTTTTTATTTCAAAATGGTGGAGCAGCTAGCGAAGAAGAAAAAATTCAGTTTAAAGACACCCATTGATCAATTGAGTGAAAGTGCGTTAAATTCAGTGTTGTTTGGTAATGAAGAGGGGTTGGATACGGAGGAGGTTGAATTGGAAAAAGGAGATTATCCTGGAGTGGTAAACATGGTGGTGAAATGGTTTACGGACAGTTCAAGTGATATGGTGAGGGAGTGGGCAGAAAAATACATGATGCTTAAGCCTTGCACTTCATGTAATGGAGCAAGATTGAAGCAAGAGAGTTTGTGGTTCAAAATTGATGAAACCAATATTGCGGAATTGTCGGATATGGATTTGAGTCTATTGCATGATTGGTTCAATGATCTGGAAAAGCGAATAGATAAAAAGCAAAATGCGATTGCAAAAGATATTTTAAAAGAAATAAGAAGTCGTCTTCTTTTTTTACTTGATGTTGGTTTGGGATATCTTTCATTAAGTAGGCCATCAAGGTCATTGAGTGGAGGAGAATCGCAACGGATTCGATTGGCTACACAAATAGGTTCGCAATTACAAGGTATTACCTATATTTTGGATGAGCCTTCTATTGGTTTACACCAGCGCGATAATCAACGGTTGATAAAGGCTTTGCATAATTTACGTGATATTGGAAATAGTGTGTTGGTAGTGGAACACGACAAAGATATTATGATGGCATCCGACCATTTGATTGATGTTGGTCCGCGTGCAGGAATTCACGGAGGCACAATCGTGGCACAAGGAACTCCTCAAGAAGTTTGTAATTCTAACTCAGAAACGGCCTTGTATTTAAATAACCGTAAAAAAATTGAGTTGCCCAAAGAAAGACGTCAGGGTAATGGAAACAAGATCCAATTGATGGGTGCAAAAGGAAACAATTTAAAAGGAGTGAATGCAGACTTTCCTTTGGGTACTTTTATTGTGGTTTCTGGTGTGAGTGGAAGTGGAAAATCAACTTTAATCAATGAAACGCTTTATCCATTATTAAGCAAACATTGTTATGATTCAAAAGCAGACCCAATGCCGTATAAACGTATTGTGGGTTTGGAGCATGTAGATAAAGTAATTGAAATTGATCAGTCGCCTATTGGTCGAACACCCAGAAGTAATCCAGCTACCTATTGTAATTTTTTCACGGATATACGTCAGTTGTTCGCAGCTGTCCCAGAAGCAAAAATCAGGGGATACAATGCTGGCAGATTTTCTTTTAATGTAAAGGCGGGTCGCTGTGATGTTTGTGAAGGTGGAGGACTCCGCGTAATTGAAATGAATTTTTTACCGGATGTTTATGTGCATTGTGAAAAATGCAATGGCAGAAGATACAACAGAGAAACACTTGAGATTAGGTATAAAGGAAAATCCATCAGTGATGTATTGGATATGACAGTAGAAGAAGCTGTTGAGTTTTTTCAGCACGTACCTTATCTCTACAGAAAAATTAAAATTTTACAAGAAGTAGGATTGGGTTACATCACACTTGGTCAATCTGCGGTTACATTGAGTGGAGGTGAAGCGCAACGCGTGAAACTTGGGACAGAATTATCCAAAAAAGATACAGGTAAAACATTTTACATTTTAGATGAACCTACGACTGGACTACATTTTCAAGATATCAATTTGTTATTAACTGTATTGAATAAACTGGTGAACAGAGGGAATACAGTTTTGGTCATTGAGCACAACATGGATGTAATCAAAATGGCTGATTATATAATTGACATCGGAGTTGAAGGTGGAAATGGCGGCGGCGATATCTTGTATCAAGGGGATGTATATGGTTTACTAAAAGTGAAGGAAAGCCATACTGGAAAATATTTAAAGCAGGAATTACAATAGGGGTTGGTGATTGGTGCAAAAAAAGAATCCGGAGACCAAGGTCCCCGGACGTCTTCATATGTGTACGGACTCTAAAACCTAACTACAGGGCATTTAACACCACTATTTCTACCATAACTGGATTCATTATTTCTTCCAAGACGAATGCTTATTTTTAATGTAGATGCATAATATGCGTCTTTGTTTGATGCAGTGCCACGTTTGTTTCCTTCACCATAACTTGGCCTAAAAACTCCACCATTCGCAAATGCTGTTTTGTTTGCCATTTGAATTGCCATTTTTGCTTCTGGGCTTTCTTCACCAAAATGGGCATAAAAATCTTCGTTGCTGATGTAGTTTGTACTTACATCATCGATATAGTCAGTGAATGTTTTTCTGTTTACTATTTCAAATGCGAGTGCAACATTTTGATTAAAATAGTATTTAACGCCAAAACCATAAGGCAGGTTCATTTGAGTGAGTTTATACTCTTTGCGGTCGGCATACTTTGCCATGCCCTGTCCTTCAGTTTTTAGTGGCTTTAAATCAACCCAGGTTTTTGTTCCGTCTTCTGCTTCATATTGCGCTTGTGGTTTGAAATTAAAAACGCCAACTCCCAAAACGAAGTAAGGTCTTATTCTGTGGTATACATCTTCAGGGTCATATTCAAATAAAGCGGTAGGATAAATTTCGGTAACCAACAAGGCCTCTTTTAAAGGCGATCTAAAATGTTGGTTTCTTGCTTTGCGTGCTTCTTCATATCCACCTAATCCGTTTATTAGACTATCCGCACCAGCGAGTCTTCCGATATTTGCTGAGAGGCTAAATGAAATAAATTCATTCACGCGATAAGTTACGTGAGCGCCAGTCATGAATTTGGTAAGTGAAACCATGTTGTCTTTGAGAAAGGTTTTTCCTTTGCCTGCATTTCCGCCTAAGTCGCCAAGAAAATTTGAAAAACCGTAGTTGAAACCAACTTCCAATTTGGATTGCTGTGCACTTGCCATCCCTGTTTGGAGCAGGAGAACAAGCACAAAGGCACACAAAGTCTTGTATAGACTAAGTAATCTAGTTTTCATGGGGTTGGATTAAAATTTATCTTTCGACATATTTTAAACGACAACCTTTAACCTTTTATTATACCATAAAGTAAAATCGAGGGGAAATGCGTTTAGAACCCTAGTGTTCTTCAGTAATTTTACGGATTTCTTAGCATTTTTACATGAGTAATATCATCTTCGAGATAGGTTTCACTGCATTGCACAAACCCAAAACTTTCATAAAACTTTTTCAAATATTCTTGAGCACCAATTTTGATTGCGCAAGGTCCGTATAACGCCAATGTTTCTTTTATTGCATTGTTCATTAATTCAATACCCACTCCTTGTCCTCGAAACATTGGAGATGAAACAACCCTTCCAATCGAGGGTTCTGTATAGGCCAACCCTGGTGGAAGTATCCTTACAACAGCAGCCAGTACTCCATTTATTCTTCCTTGTAGATGGAATGCAAGTTGATCTCGATCATCCATATCTAAGAAAACACAGTTTTGCTCTACTACAAAAACTTCGCTTCTCAATTTGAGAATTTCATACATTTCTAGTGTAGTAAGTTCATCGAACTTTTTTAGAGACCAAGTAATTGCTTCCATGGTTTAAACTGGTGAGCTATAAAGTTACATTATCTTCTGTATTGCTGTTTAAATTCAACTTAGTTCACTCGCAAGAAATGAATTAAATTTGAAAGAAAAACAATAGCCAGTTTTTCTTTAATATTACCCAATCCCATAGAATACCTTAAAGGTGTTGGTCCAGTTCGTGCCGATATGCTTAAAAGGGAGCTTCAAATTTTTACATTTGAAGACTTATTGAATCATTTTCCATTAAGGCATTTAGACCGTACAAGTATTCAGCTTATTGGTCAGATTAATCCAGAAATGGATCATGTGCAGGTTCGTGGTGTAGTCATTTCAATGGAAACACTTGGGGAACGAAGAGCAAAACGTTTGGTTGTTTATTTAAGAGACAAAACAGGAATTATTGAATTGATTTGGTTTCAAGGAATCACTTGGGTAGAAAAATTAATTACTGTCGGAAACGAATATTTGGCTTTTGGGAAGCTTGGATTTTTTTTAGGAAAGCCGCAGTTGAATCATCCTGAAATAGAGTCGGTTAAGGAAAGTAACGCAGCAGGTAAATCTTATTTAGAGCCCATTTATCCTGTCACCGAAAAATTAAAAGCCAGGGGCTTAAATGGTAGGGCTATTGGAAAACTCATGGAGCAACTTTTTTTGGTGTTAGAGGAAAAAGAAGTGGCAGAATTTATACCAATATCGTTGTTGCAAAAACACAATTACATCAGTAGATACAAAGCCTATTTGCACTTGCATTTTCCAAAAACCCTTGCACATCATCAGGTTGCATTGGAAAGGATGAAATATGAGGAGTTGTTTGTGGCACAAATGCGATTGGGTATGTTGCGTTCTACGCGCCATCGTTTTTCAAGAGGCATTACCTTCGCGCAAGTTGGAGAAACCTTCAATACGTTTTATCACGAACATTTACCTTTTGAACTGACCAATGCGCAGAAAAGGGTATTGAAGGAAATCAGGCAAGATACAGGCACGGGAAGGCAAATGAACAGGTTGTTACAAGGAGATGTAGGTAGTGGAAAAACCATAGTAGCCTTGATGTCTATGTTGATAGCAGTCGATAATGGGTTTCAATCTTGCATTATGGCACCGACTGAAATTTTAGCCAGACAACATGCGGAACAGTTTGCGTTGTTATTGGCACCATTAGGGATTGAAGTTGGCCTGTTGACGGGCTCAACTAAAACTGCAGAGCGGAGGACAATTTTAACTGGTATAGAGCAAGGGACCATGAAGATTGTAGTTGGTACACATGCGTTAATAGAGGATGCGGTGAGGTTTAAAAACTTGGGACTGGCTGTGATTGATGAACAGCACAAGTTTGGGGTTGCACAACGTGCAAAACTCTGGGAGAAGAACAATGTGCCTCCACATGTATTGGTGATGACGGCAACACCTATTCCAAGAACTTTGGCCATGACTGCCTATGGAGATCTTGATTACAGTGTGATTGATGAGCTACCTCCTGGAAGGACACCCATAACAACGGTACATCGATTGGATGATGCAAGACCACAGGTAATGGATTTTATTAAGTCGGAAATAAAACTGGGTCGTCAGATTTACTTTATTTTCCCGCTGATTGAAGAGAGTGAGAAATTGCAATATGAAGATTTGATGCGCGGATATGAAAATATAAAATCATGGTTTCCAGAACCCCAGTATTGGATAAGTATGGTACATGGAAGAATGAATGGAGATCAAAAAGAGGTGAACATGAAAAGGTTTGTTGAAAGAGATACGCAAATCATGGTGGCCACAACAGTAATTGAAGTGGGTGTGAATGTGCCCAATGCTTCTGTGATGGTTATTGAAAGTGCGGAGAAATTTGGACTGAGCCAACTGCACCAATTAAGAGGAAGGGTAGGAAGGGGCAGCGAAAAAAGTTATTGTATTTTATTGTCTGGGAGTCAGGTTGGTAAAGATGCTAAGGACCGTTTAAAAGTAATGTGTTCAACCAATGACGGTTTCAAAATTGCAGAAAAAGACCTTGAATTACGTGGTCCGGGTGACATACAAGGAACAAGGCAAAGCGGGGCACTTGATTTTAAATTGGCCAATATTGTGGATGACAGGGCCTTGTTAGAGATTGCAAGAAATGAAGTAGAGCAACTACTTTCAGTAGATCCAGAACTGAGTTTACCAGAACATCATCCATTATCAGTGCATCTGAAACAGAAACGGGGAGGCCATGCCTGGGCTAAAATCTCTTAATTGATTAGTGTTTAAAATCTCGATGGCGGACATTTCAAATATTTATCGCCACCTATCCAAGATTCGTTGGTACCAGTAATTTTGCCCAAACTGATTAATATTTTTATGCTGGTGGTATAATAATAATCATTGAATTTATTCAATGAACCCCTAGGCTCAGTTGGAAGAAAGCCATTGACGTGAACACCATTGAGCCATGAAGGAAAATTTGCTTTCTGTTTGGCTTGATCTGCTAAAACGGTGCCTGCTCCAAAAAAGTTATCAAATTCAGCATTGTCGATATACCTGCCGCTCACATCATCTAAATAATCTGTAGAAGTTGTCCTGTTCATCCATTCAAGGGCAATAGAAGTATTTTCAGTGATGTTAAAACGTACACCTATTCCAATTGGGAAAGAGAAGCTGGTTAGACTGTATTCTTTTGGCGCATTTGCAATAGGCATACCCTGACCTTCTGTTCTAAGTGGTTTTAAATCTACCCAATACAGTGCACCTGTTTTATCTAAGTACAAACTTCTTGGGTTAAACCTAAATACATTAATTCCACCAGCAATATAAGGGTTGAATCTGCCAAGGTTTTGTCCATATCTTTTGAAGAGAACGGGTAAAGGATAAAATTCACCAACGACTCCTACTTCTGCAATGGATGATCTGAAGGAGAAATTTCTAGCCAATTTATATAAGACAGTAGGATCTGCTTCTGGTTTTAATAATCGATCTGCGGCCTGAACTGAACCAATTAAAAGCGAAGCCCTCAAGGTAAAATAGTCGGTTAAATGGTATCCAAAATTAATACCAGCTCCAAGTCGGACTCTTGATGTAGGATTGTTTAAGTCATTGTAGATATAAGGAAAACGCCCCCCTATTTCACCTTCATATTGCATGGTGCTGAGGCTAGCACCAAGCTCAAAACGACTTTGTGCATGAGTAGCTTCAGGAGCTAAAATAATAGATAATGTGCTGAAAAACAGCGTATTAAAATAAATCTTTTGAGATATCGACATATTTTATAGACTTTGAGACATACAGTAAACGCAGCTTTAGGTGTTTTATTTTACCACAGCTATTTCTTTGTGTTGGATTTATGGGGCACGGAACTGTTGTCCCTTCCAAGCGTAAATTTATTATGAATTTTTGTTTGTTAATAGTAAAAGGGATTATTAACATGTTTTAAGGGTTTAAACCCCTAGATTTACCTTTGGTCTAATCACTATGAAAGTTTGGTTTTCACTCATATTGTTGTTGTTTTTAACTAGGTCAACTGGCCAGTCTTTTTATGGAGTAGAATTCATAGAAAATAAGGGACAGTGGAAAGACGATTATGCATACAAATCTGTGCTTGGTAATGGAGTTGCTTATTTCCACAAAAATGGTTTCACAATTTCAGTTACCCATCCTGATGATTTTGCTCGCGTGATTGAACGGGTTCATGGTGGGAGTTCTTCATCATCTATTTCTTCACCTGTAAATAATTTACCAGGTGCTGGGAATAAGGACAATGCTAGCATTGAGGAGAATATTTCTTCAATTAACAACAACCAAGAATTACTCTTGAGATCACACGCATACCGTGTGAGTTTTATAGGAAGTTCACCTAATGCAAATTTCATTCCATCAAAGCCAACTGGAAATGAGGCAAACTATTTTATTGGTAATGATCCAGATTTTTGGAAGACAGATGTGAAATCCTATGCAGAGGTTGTTTTGAAAGAGCTATATCCTGGAACAAATATTCGATATTACTCCGGCAACGAGAAAATAAAGTATGATTTGATATTGGCACCTGGTGCAGACCCACGTAAAATTAAATTGCAGTATACAGGTGCAGAAGGGTTACGTATTAAAAATGGAGAATTAATTATTAAGACATCAATTGGAGAAGTTAAAGAGGTTGCTCCAATTGCCTATCAAATTGTAAATGGACAAAGACGAAGTATTTCATGTAAATATGTAGTTGCAGGTAATACACTTTCCTACAGTCTAGGTAATTATGATAGAAGTGTTGAGCTTGTTATAGACCCAACTTTGGTATTTTCAACCTATACGGGGAGTAAAAGCAACAATTGGGGTTATTCTGCTGCACCTGGTCCGGATGGAAGTCTCTATGCTGGAGGAATAGTATTTGGAAGCAGGTATGGTGCCATTGGGGGTTATCAAGAAATTTTTGGAGGAGGCGACATAGATATCTCTCTTACAAGGTTCGGTGCAAATGGAGGTACCAACAGTAAAATTTTTTCAACCTATTTTGGTGGAAATGGGGATGAATTTCCGCATAGTATAATTGTGGATCCTGCTGGCAATCCAATTATTTTAGGAAGAACAACATCCAGTAATTTTCCAGTGTTAACCGCATCCAATTATCGCGGTGGTGGAAATACAGATATCGCAGTATTCAAGTTGTCTGCAGACGGCAGAAGTCTTTTGGGAAGCATGGTGATAGGAGGTGGGGGTATTGATGGTGCAAATATTGATGCCAGTATTACACCATCTCCAAAATCTTTGTTGTACAACTATGGTGATAATGCCAGGAGTGAGGTAATTATTGATGCTTCCAATTTTGTCTATATTGCTTCAAGTACTCAGTCAAGTAATTTCCCATCCATTTCCAATGGAACTACCTTAGGGGGTGCACAAGACGGCGTTGTATTAAAACTCACCCCCAATCTCACCAATGTAGTTTTTGCTACCTTCCTCGGTGGGAGCGAGGATGATGCTGCATTTGTTTTGGCAAAACATCCAGTCAACAACCAGGTTTATGTTGCAGGTGCAACAAGTAGTTCTAACTTTCCAGGAGATCATTCCGGTACAATTGGACCTAATGCGCAAGGTGGAATTGATGGATTTGTTGCCATACTTGATCAAAATGGAAATCTAATCAAAAGCACATTTCTTGGAACAGGCACTACAGATATTATTTACGGAATTCAATTTGATCAAAACATAGCGCCATTAATTAATCACCCTTATGTGATGGGTATTTCCTTAGGAAATTGGCCGGTTACAGGCATACCCAGTGGGGGCTATAGTAGGTCTGGTGCAAAACAATTCATTTCAAAGTTGCAACCAGATCTGAGCAGTTATGTTTACTCAACTCCTTTTGGGTTTAACGGGAGTGCAATTGTTCCCAATATATCACCCGTAGCTTTTTTGGTTGATCGGTGTGAGAATGTATACGTTTCTGGTTGGGGTGGAAGATTAAATCTTTGTCAAACTTCACCATTTGATAGCAAGACACAAGGAACTTCTGGAATGGATATTGTAGGTATTCCAATTCAAAATTACACAGACAACAAGGATTTCTATTTTTTTGTAATGGAGAAGAATGCACAGCGTCAACTCTTTGGATCTTGGTTTGGACAAAGAGGTGGTGAAGGAGATCATGTGGATGGAGGGACATCTCGTTTTGATGAAAGGGGTGCAATTTATCAAGCACTCTGTGCCAATTGTGGGGGTAATGCAATTTGTCCACCACGAGGTCGACAGCCTGGAGATCCAATTCGTACTCCTATGATAGTTTGGCGTGCCGCTTTTCCTACAAATGGTGCATTGGCTAGGGATGGGGAAGGTGGATGTAATCTTGCTGCATTAAAAATTAGTTTTGATTTTGATGGAGTGGATGCTGGTATAAAGTCTTTTATCGATGGTGTTTTTGATACAGCTGGGTGTGCTCCCCTAACTATAACTTTCATAGATACTATTGGTATTGGAAAGACCTATCAATGGGATTTTGGAGATGGTACTACCGCTACAACAACAGATCCTGAAGTGAACCATACTTATTCGCCAACCACCAATACACTGTATAGAGTTAGGCTGATTGCAATTGATAACGACAGGTGCATCACCAATGATACTTCTGAAATTACGGTGAGGGTGGGCATCAACGAGGCACTGTTGTCTGCATCTGCAGTACGTGTGGGGGACTGTTCCAGTCCGAGATTCAGATTTACCAATACATCTACAACTGCTTTACCTGCCTCCTCATTTACCGCATCATCCTTCATATGGAAATTTGATGATGGTACTCGAACAGGTCCAGTTGACCGCAGCTTTCAGCCTGAAAAAGATTTTAGTCCAGGTACACATAAAATTTGGTTATTGCTCAACGATCCTACTTTCTGTAACAATCCAGACTCCATTGAGATTACGATCTCTGTTGAGCCCGATATTAAAATTAATTTAGAGGTTGCCGCAAATGATGTTTGTGTGAACTCACCCTTGAATATCAAAAATTTCAGTGTTGGTGGTGTTGATTATGCTTGGAATTTTGATGAAGGAAAAACTGCAACCAATTACGGTCCGCACAATGTTACTTATTTTACACCCGGACCCAAAACGATTCGTCTTACCATTAGTGAAAACAGTCCCAGTTGTAGCAGAACAAAAGACACAACTTTTGTAATCAATGTTAGGCCTTTACCTGTAGCCGCTTTCACTGCATCACCTCAACCTCCACAGGAGAATACCTCCATACGGTTTACCAATCAAACTTTAGGGGCAAGCAGTTACCTCTGGGATTTTGGTGATGGTGCAACTGCAGTTTCTCGCGGAGACACTTCACATCTTTATACAAGCACCAATACTTGGGATGTCTATTTATACGCTACCAGTTTGTTTGGTTGTAAAGACACGGCATTTGCAAAAATAAATTCATTGATATTGCCTCTTTGGGATATCCCCAACGCATTTACTCCCAATGGTGATGGCAAGAATGATATTTTCTTTGTGAACGCATATGGTGTTGATTTGATGGATTTCAGGATTTATAATCGATTTGGTCAAGTTATATTTGAGTCGGCAAATCCATCATTTGGTTGGGACGGAACCTATAAGGGAGTGCCACAACCAATGGATGCCTATGCCTATTCGTTGGTCATAAAGTTTTCTGATGGAAAACAGGCAAAGAGTTCGGGAAACATAACATTGATTCGTTAAAGCAATATAAAAAGGGTGAAAAGAAGTAGGAACATTCATGGCATTTTATTTTGGGTAGTTGCATTTTGTACAATGCAACAGAGCACATTTGCCCAAGATCTTCGTTTCTCCCAGTTTTTTAATTCGCCGCTATCAACTAATCCAGCCAATACCGGTTTTATACCTTCCTCAGATTATCGATTGGGTGCACATTATCGAGAACAATGGGCTACTGTTCCTGTTCCGTATAAAACAATGAGTATATATGGCGATTTCCAATTCATGCGTAATCTTATTCCAAGTGGCTGGATGGGTTTGGGTGGATTGATTTTGCAAGATGTTGCTGGATCTGGAAGTTTGAGTTCCACCAAAGCCTATGCCTCACTTGCCTACCACCAAATGGTTGGTTCATCCAGTTTACTTTCTGCTGGGTTTAATTTAGGATTTGCTACCAAACGCATCAATTCTTCAGCACTTCGGTTTGGAGATCAGTGGGATGGAAAGTTTTTTAGTAGGCCTACATCAGAAATTTTACTCAACAACTCAATTGGTTATTTTGATTTGCAGGCCGGTCTCAATTATTCGGTTTTCCCTACAGATAATATTTATTTTCATGGAGGATTCAGCATGCATCACCTCAATAAACCAAAAGAAAGTTTTTTTCAACAGAGTAATGGGGTAGAAAATACCATACCGATTCGATCGATAGCGTTTTTAGATGCGATGTTCAAGTTAAACGACTTGGTTATTTTATCACCGGGCATGTATTTTACAAAACAGGCTGGTGCAGCAGAATTTGTTGGCGGATTTCACATTAACTACAACCTTACTGGCGACGGAAAGCAGCAGCTCATTGCGGGGGTCTATGCAAGACCTGGAGAAGCCATTATCCCTATGGTGGGTTACCAATGGAGAAGTTTCAAGTTTACCTTTAGTTACGATGCAACTACTTCAGGATTACAAAGTTTTAATGGAGGGCGAGGTGCTACTGAAATGTATATGCAATACGATGGTATGTACACGTTGATGTATGCCAATAAACAAAGTTTTTGTCCAGCCTTCTAAATGTCTCTCTTCTTGAATTTATTTTTTCAACTGTTTTCTAAGTGCGACATTCGTTTAAATTTAAGTCAACATGACTAAAACGTTTATTCCCCTTCATGTTTATGAACAGTTTAAATTTATTGTTGGGGAAGCGTATATAATCACCGATGAATCATTGTTGCAAGACTATGGCAGTGATGAAACAGAGAAACTGTTTTTTTTACCTCAAGTAGTGCTTCGTCCCAGAACTGCCTTCGAGATCAGTAAAATCATGCAGGTCTGTAACCTCGAAAAAATTCCAGTTACTCCTCGTGGAGCTGGAACAGGATTAAGTGGTGGGGCCTTACCTCATCTTGGAGGTGTTTTAATTTCTACTGATCGGTTAAATACAATTTTAAAAATTGATGAAGATAATCTTCAAGTTATAACAGAGCCGGGAGTGATTACTGAGGTGCTACAAAATGCAGTCAAAGAGAAAGGGTTGTTTTATCCGCCAGATCCTTCCAGTAAGGGCTCTTGTTTTATTGGTGGAAATATTGCTGAAAACAGCGGTGGGCCCAAAGCGGTTAAATATGGTGTGGTAAGAGATTATGTGTTGAATCTTGAAGTGGTTTTGCCAACTGGTGAAATCATCTGGACTGGCAGCAACGTGTTAAAAACTTCAACAGGGTATAATCTCACGCAATTGATGGTTGGTAGTGAAGGCACTTTGGGAATCGTTACAAAAATTGTGCTTAAGTTGATTCCCTTTCCCAAACATGATCTGTTGATGTTGGTCCCTTTTCGTTCTCTAGAAAAGGCGAGCGAAGCAGTAAGCGCAATTTTTAAAGCGGGTTTTACACCTTCTGCATTGGAGTTGGTTGAAATTGATGCACTCCAAATTGTAAGTAAATATTTTTCTTCAAGCCCTGTAAAGTTAACTTCAGATACTGAAGCGCATTTGATTATTGAGGTGGATGGGAACCATTTAGAAACACTCCTTTCTGAAATGGAGTCCATCGGAGAATTGCTTTTGCAATTTGATTGTGGGGAGATTTATTTTGCAGATGATGCACAACAAAAAAATGCCTTGTGGAGCATGCGAAGGAAAGTAGCGGAATATGTAAAGTTAGAGGGATATACTATTGAGGAAGACACGGTTGTGCCGCGCGCATCATTACCAGCATTAATTAGGGGGTTAAAAAAACTCGGAGCACGACTAGATTTTAAAGTGGTTTGTTATGGACATGCGGGAGATGGAAATCTGCATGTGCGGATAAACAAAGAAGGAGTTCCCAACAGCCACGATCATCCTGAAATGACAGCGATATTAAGGGAATTGTTTCAGCTCGTAAATGAATTGGGGGGAACCATTAGTGGTGAACACGGTATTGGCTTGATACAAAAACCCTACCTGGATATCGTAATTGATAAAACGCGTATGCACCTGATGAAGGAAATAAAAAAAGTATTTGATCCTAACAACATACTAAACGCCGGAAAGATATTTGACTAATCTAAGTTGAGCTGATTGTGCAGGGAGTGAACCAAATCCTCTGGATTTTTATGGTGGGTTAGTCTCGTCCAAATTGGGTCATACACAAATCCTTTCTCTTCCAACATTGTTAAATGATTGATCAAGTGATCATAAAATCCTTCAGTGTTGAGTAGGTGAATTTTTTTATCATGGATGCTCAATTGGTTCCAGGTTAGCATTTCAAACAATTCATCTAGTGTGCCAAATCCACCCGGAAGAACTATTGCTGCAACGCAGGTTTCATATATGGTTTTTTTTCGGATATGCATGTCTTTGGTAACAATAAGTTCTGTAAGTCCACTATGTTGTTGTTCCCAGGCCAGCAGCACTTCCGGAATCACACCAGTCACATGAGCGCCATGTTCGATGGCATGATTGGCCAAAGCACCCATCATGCCTTTAGAAGAACCGCCATATACTATATTGAAACCTTTGAGGGCCAGTAGCTTTCCCAAAAGAGATGCATCTGCAATATAGCTTGGGTCTGATCCTGATTTAGAGCCACAAAAAACGGCAATGATTGGCTTTGGGTGATCAGGTGGCATTATTTCTTTTTATAATCGCCTCTTTTCCAAGAACGGACAAACTCTCCCCAGGCAAATGGATTAAATATATTCATTGGTGGCGTTTGACCAGTGTAATAATATTTTTGTGCACTCTTGGCTAAATTGAGGTTGACGGCTTCACGGCCATCACTAGGTAAAGTGCGCATGAGCATCCGCCTTGTGGCCATATCTGTGTTTCTTCTGGCTACTTCAATATTATCGTCTGGCACATCGGTTGATACAAAATCTCTTTCAAACTGCTCACGTGTTGGTCGTGGTTTAATGATGGCAGCAGGCAAATAAGTAGTGTCGTTGATCATCAATTGAATAATACTGAATTGGTTTCCTTCCAAATTGGTTGGAATAAGCGTAATTTTTTCTTTAAATCCAATGCAAGAAAATTCAATTTGATCTCCTTTTAACACTACAATGGAGAAAACGCCCTGGTTGTTGGTGAGTGTACCTCTTCCGGTTCCCTTTACCATTACCGTTACAGCAGGCAGTCCTCTTAAGCTATCGGCTGTCATCACCACTCCATAGAGTTGGACCACGGAGTCCTTAAAGTTTTCAAACTGCGCTTTGGCAGCAAAAGGGAGGAAAGCAAGTAAAATAACGGAGCATTTTATGGCTTTTTTCATCGTCATCATTCTAGCACAAATTAAGTCCTTCTTTTTGATAAACAAACTAGTCTCATAATGGTTATTTTTGCAGTACAATTGATTTTTAACATTTCAAGTTTATGAATACAGAAGCGATTTTGAAGGCATTGGGTACTGTTCAGGAACCTGACTTAAAAAAGGACCTGGTTACACTGAACATGGTTAGGGATATTATTTTGGGTGAAAAATCAGTAGAATTCACCATTGTGCTCACAACTCCAGCATGTCCCCTGAAGGAAAAAATTCGAAAGGATTGTGAGAAAGCCATACACGACCATGTTGATGATTCACTTGAGGTGATTGTGAACTTCACTGCCAATACGAGCTCCATTCGTGTAGACCTTACTTCGGTATTACCAGGGGTTAAAAACATTATTGCTGTAGTGAGCGGAAAGGGAGGCGTTGGGAAATCAACTGTAGCGGCCAATCTCGCTTTGGCGCTGGCCCAGCAAGGTGCTAAAGTGGGCTTGATGGATGCGGATATCTATGGTCCAAGTGTTCCAATCATGTTTGGGGTGCGCGGACAACGTCCTTTGATGGAGCATATTGATGGCAAGGATAAAATTGTCCCATTAGAGAAATACGGCATTAAGCTAATCAGCATTGGTTTTTTGGTGGATGAAAAAAGTGCTGTTGTTTGGCGTGGTCCTATGGCTAGCAGTGCCATTCGCCAGTTTGTTACCGATGTGCATTGGGGCGAGTTGGATTATTTGGTAATTGATATGCCTCCTGGTACTGGTGATATACACCTTACTTTGGTGCAAACCATTCCCGTTACAGGTGCTGTTGTAGTAACCACACCTCAAGAAGTAGCCTTGGCTGATGCAAAAAAAGCTATTGCCATGTTTGCGCAAGCTCAGATCAGGGTTCCAATTATTGGACTTGTAGAAAATATGGCTTGGTTTACGCCTTTAGAACTGCCAGACAACAAATATTATATTTTCGGAAAGGATGGTGGAAAAAATTTGGCCGATCAGCTTGACCTAAATTTTCTTGGACAAATTCCTTTGGTTCAAAGTATCAGAGAGGGTGGAGATCAGGGTGCACCTGCAATGTTGGGAAACGATGCTGATACAGCTGAAGCTTTTGCTTCTTTTGCAGCTGAAACTATTCGTGCCATTTCAATTGCCAATGCCGAAAAGTAGGAAGTTGGAGCTCCTGTCTAGTTTTGAATAGTGATTGTTGTGTTGGGCGCACTCAGTTTGTGACTCGATTGCACCCCATTCAATGTAATGTGTATGATATTGGTCTGTTCAGACTTGTAGTCGTACATCACATCACTATTTACTTTCAATAATTTAATACTGTTGATTTTTGGGATATTAAAATAAACCCAAATCGCTTCTTTGTCCAACTCGTATCCAAGGTAATGTAATTCTTTGCGTATTTTATTTACATCGATTGAAAGGTGTTTTTTGAGATAGGCCTCAATAAGTTGATTGTTTTCTGGGTTGTTTTTTTTTGCGAGGTCCAGTTTTTTTCCTGAAAAGCCCCGAAGGGTTTCTTCTAAATCGTCTGGGAACGTCTTGAACGCAATACCAATTTCTTTGGTTTTTGGATTGAATTCTATTTCAGTTGTAGAAACATAAAAAGGATGGTTGCCGCTGGTTAATAAAAAGCAGAAGGCAATCGCTATGGACAATTTGATTATTTTCATTTAGGCAAAATTCGGATTTATTTCTTAGACCCTTTGAAAGGATGAAAGATTTTATATTTTTTTAAGGTTGTATGGACCCATATCTTGAGCTGGGGTGCTACCGATCGTATCAATTTATTTACAAGCGGGTAGGAACAAAAGACTAATTAATAAATTATATTGCAATAGAGAAAAATTGTGCAATTTCTTCCTTTGATTTGAGATTAGGGTATATGTTGTTTTCATACATCTAACCTAGTTTTAGAAATGTGTACTGTTCAGTAAAAAGTAAATTATAAAACATGAGAAAAGGTTTTTTTCTACTCTCCGTTTGTCTTCTTATCGGCCTGCTTTCTTTTGCACAGCCTATGCGTAACGCTGGTTCAAATCATGGCAATAGATTTGAACAATTGGATTATTTAATGCAGGATCCCAATGAGTACAGAACAGCGAGTGGTGCGCCCGGTCCCAAATACTGGCAGCAGCGGGCAGATTATGACATCAATGTAGAAATCAATGAAGAAGAGAATGTGCTGACAGGTTCAGAGACGGTTACTTATTTTAATAATTCACCGGATATACTCACTTATATCTGGTTACAGATTGATGAGAATTTTCATCATCCCAACAGCGATAACAATTACGATAAGCCATCTGCCATGGGTAATAGGCTCACACATCAGCAGTTGTTGCAGATGAATCCAAAGCAATATTTAAAAGGGTATGGTGTGAACGTAACCTCGTTGACAGATGCTACTGGCAGGCCGTTGAAGTACACCGTTAACCAAACCATGATGAGGGTAGAGATGCTAATTCCATTGAAACCCGGACAAAAATTTATATTTAAAGTAAGCTGGAATTATAAAATTCCTGATAAGCTCACAAGATATGGTAGAGGTGGTTATGAGTATTTTGCAGAAGATGACAATAATCTGTATTCCATTGCACAATGGTTTCCAAGATTAGCGGTGTACAGTGATTTCCAAGGATGGCAAAACTTGCAATTTACAGGGGGCGCTGAATTTGCGCTTACTTTTGGTAATTACAAAGTAAATATCACTGTTCCTGAAGATCATATTGTGGCGTCTACTGGTGAATGTAAAAATTTGGCAGCTGTTCTGTCTCCCACACAACTATCAAGGTGGCAACAAGCTCAAACTGCAAATGATCCTATTGAAATTGTAACCTTGGCCGAGGCAAATGAAAATGCAAAGGATAAATCAAAAGGAAAAAAAACATGGATGTATGAAGCGCAGAATGTGCGCGACTTTGCTTTCAACAGTTCAAGACGTTTGGTTTGGGATGCTATGGCCGTAGATGTAGAAGGCAAAAAAGTAATGTGCATGAGCTATTATGGTAAAGAAGCCTATCCTATTTATAGAAAGTATTCTACAAAAGCAACTGCACATACAGTAAAAGTATATTCTAAATACACCATCCCATATCCTTATCCTGTTGCAATTTCAGTAGAGGCGGCTATTGGTATGGAATATCCCATGTTGGCGATGAATTTTGGTCGCGCTGAAAAAGATGGCACCTACAGTGAAGCCGTTAAATATGGTGCGATTGGAGTGATCATTCATGAAGTGGGTCATAATTTTTTTCCAATGATCATCAATTCAGATGAGCGTCAATATTGGTGGATGGATGAAGGATTGAATACGTTCTGTCAGTTTTTAACAGAGCAAGAATTTGACAACAACTATCCCTCTAGAAGAGGTCCCGCACATTTGATTGCAGATTACATGAAGCTGCCAAAAGATTTGCTAGAGCCCATCATGACCAAAGGCGACAATGTTGCAAACGTGGGTTCCAATGCTTATGCAAAAGCAGCAACTGGTTTAAATATTTTACGTGAAACCATTATGGGTCGTGAGTTATTTGATTATGCATTTAAAGAGTATGCGCGCAGATGGGCATTTAAACACCCAACTCCTTATGATTTATTTAGAACGATGGAAGATGGAAGTGCGGTTGATTTGGATTGGTTCTGGCGCGGTTGGTATTATGGAACTGAGCCCGTAGACATTTCATTGGATTCTGTAAAATGGTACAGACTTGATTCAGAAAAGAATTTGGCGCAAATGAAGGGGGCTGATTTCGAAAGCATAAGCAAGCAAAGAAACCGAGACGATAAATCGATTTCTTACTATACAGATAGAGATACCACTTTAAGGGACTTCTATTATTTCAATCGAAATGCAGATGTGCAAATGATGCAAGAAATGTCTCAACAACAATTGAATACACAAAAAGACAAGGATAATTATACAGCATGGGAGAATAAACATTTCTATGAGCTTAGTTTCACAAATAAAGGCGGTATGGTAATGCCCATTATTGTTGAGTTTACTTATAAAGATGGTTCTAAGGAAGTGGATAGACTGCCTGTAACCATTTGGAGATTGAACGAACAGAAAGTAAGTAAGCTTTTTGTGAAAGAAAAAGAGGTGACTTCAATCAGGCTGGATCCTATGCGTGAGACTGCAGACATCAATGAGGCTAATGGAATGTGGCCTATTAAAGAAATGCCAACTAGATTCCAGTTGTTTAAAGGTGCTGCTACTATCAGTGGATTAGGCGCTCCAAGAGTTTCAGGTGGTGCTGTCAATGCCATGCAAAAAGTCAAGAACTAAATTATTACAGCCAGGAGCTAAACTCTTCCTTGCTTACGATGCCTTGTTTTCTTTTCATCTCTTTTCCGTTTTTATAGAGAATAAAAGTTGGCAAGGCATCTACTTTTAATGTCTTCATCAATTCAGTTTCTACTCCACCATCCATCTTTACAAGGGTGAGTTTATTGGCATTCTCTTTCATGAACTGGTTAAGTACAGGTTCCATTTTTTTGCAGGGGGGGCACCAATCTGCTCCGAAATCGACCAACACAATTTGGGTACTTCTAATTTGACCCTGGTATGCAGAAGTTGTCGTTTGTTTTATATTGGCGTCTATACCAACCAAGGGTTGTTTATTTCTTTTCCAAGCATTAATGCCTCCATCCATGTTCGTTACCATATATCCTTTGGCGCGCAATGCTTCTGCAGCAGCGCCACTTCGTCCACCACTTAAGCAGTAGATGTAAACAGGAATATTTTTATCCAAATGAGAAGTTCTGTCATTAAATTCTTTTCCATCTAGCCAGTTGGCCTGCATCGCTTTATCAAGATGTCCACTTTTGTATTCGTCAGCTGTCCTCACATCCAATACCTGCACTTTACTAGTTTGCACAGCCTTTGCAAAATCCTGGGTACTTAAAGAAGCGGGTTGTTGAGAAAAAACGGGAAAGCTAATAAATAACAATCCAGCTAAAAGTACAGTTGTTTTCATGTTGACTATTTTTGTAAAATTAGTCTATCTTTTTAGCACACCAATCTCCAACAATAAACCCGTACCCGATAAAAGCAGGTAAAATAGAAAAAAGCGACAGAAAATTTAGAATTAACAGTAATGCTATTTTGGGAAAGGTTCAAAACAAGACCACCGCAAGAACTTCCTTTGACTTCAATGGAATGCTCCTGCGGTGGCACTATGTAAAACAGAGATGAATTAGCCAACGATTTCAACCAATTCCACTTCAAATACCAGGTCTTTGCCTGCAAGGAAATGGTTGGCATCCATGATAATGATGTCTTCTTTAAGTTCAACAACTTCTACCGGAACTGGTTGTCCGTATTGGTTTTGAAGATTTAGTTTCATTCCCACTTCAACAGCCATTCCTTCAGGAATATTTGAAGAAGGGAATTCTATGATAGCCGTTGGGTCTTTCTGACCATACCCATTATCAGGATCAACCTGAATGGTCTTTTTGTCTCCAACAATCATTCCTAGTACACCTGCGTCAAATCCCGCAATCATTTGTCCGGCGCCAACGGTAAATTCCAAAGGTGCACGGCCTACTGAACTGTCAAATTGCGATCCATCTACAAGGGTGCCGGTATAATGTACACGAACTACATCGCCCTTTTTTACTTGCATAATTTTTGTTTAAATGATGAAAATTGAAACGAAACGAGCAGCGAATCTAACTTTATTCTTTTATTTTTAATCCATAATGTTCCAAAACCATGCAAAAAAGGTTTGTTTTTAACGTACTCCTTTGCTTTTTTCTCATTTCTGTTGAAGCCCAGAATATAGTTCCAGGTGCTGTGCGTATTGAGCAATACTTACCCTTCTTGCAAGATAAGCAGGTGGCAGTTTTTGCAAACCAAACTTCGCTGGTTGGGGGCAAGCATTTGGTGGATGTGTTGAAGGAAAATAAGGTGAATGTCAAGTTGATTTTTGGTCCTGAACATGGTTTTAGGGGTGAAGCAGATGCTGGGGAGAAGGTTGGAAATTACACCGATGCAAAAACAGGAATTCGTGTGGTTTCCTTATACGGTCAAAAAAGTAAACCATCTTCAGAAGATTTAGCTGACATTGATGTTATGCTTTTTGATATCCAGGATATAGGAGTTCGTTTTTATACATTTATTTCTTCACTAGAAGGATACATGGAGTCTGCATTTTTAAACAACAAAAAACTCATTTTACTGGATAGGCCAAATCCCAACATCCATTATGTAGATGGTCCAGTCTTAGATAAGAAATACCGTTCTTTCGTCGGCATGCAGCCTGTCCCAGTTGTCTATGGCATGACCATTGGTGAATATGCAAACCTGTTAGTGGGTGAAAAATGGTTACAACCAGCTGTAATGCAGGCCTTCGAAAACAGTATTAAAAACGGAGATCAGCCCCTGCAGGTAGTTCCATGCAGCAACTACACAAGAAATTCAACTTACATACTTCCTGTAAAGCCTTCGCCCAATCTTCCAAACAATGCAGCTATTTATTGGTATCCATCCATTTGTTTTTTTGAAGGGACGGTGCTCAGTGAGGGAAGAGGGACCAAGACACCATTTCAAGTATTTGGTCATCCATCTTTACCCAATCATTTGTATGCCTTTACGCCTGTTGCTCTGCCTGGTGCTACACAGCCCAAATTAAAAGACCAACTTTGTTATGGTTGGAACATTTCAGATGCCGATGCGGTGGTATTCAAAAAAGTGAATGGTCGTTTACACCTCAGTTATTTGTTGGAAGCTTACCGTTTGTTCCCCGATAAAGAAAAGTTTTTTATTCTGCCGAAGTCGGGCGACCCCGATGGTGCTTTCTTCAATAAATTGGCGGGCAATGCAAGCTTGATGCAACAAATCAAAAGCGGAATGTCTGAAGCCGACATTCGGGCAAGCTGGCAACCAGGAATCGAAGCATTTAAAGCAATCCGAAAAAAATACCTGCTTTATTAGTTTCTTTGCACCATGAAGCCCCTTAAGGATTGTCGCATTGTGTTTATGGGTACACCAGAATTTGCTGTAGCCATTCTGGATAAATTGGTCAATGAAAATTGCAATATAGTTGCTGTGGTTACAGCACCAGATAAACCTGCGGGAAGAGGGATGCAACTTTCGCAAAATGCAGTAAAACAATACGCTGTTCAACATGCATTAAAAGTGTTACAACCTGCAAAGTTGAAGGATCAATTATTTATTGAGGAATTGCAAATCTTGGATGCCGACGTGCAGGTGGTAGTTGCATTTCGCATGTTGCCAGAAATGGTGTGGAATATGCCTACGATGGGCACCATCAATTTGCATGCATCGCTGCTTCCCAAATACCGTGGCGCCGCACCAATCAATTGGGCAATTATGCATGGAGAAAACGAAACCGGTATTACCACATTCAAGTTACAGCACGCAATTGATACCGGTGATGTATTGATGCAACTAATAATCCCGATTCGTCCGGATGAAACTGCAGGTGAACTCCACGACGAAATGAAAGTACTTGGTGCGCAGTTGGTATATGATACATTAGAAGGTTATTGCAAGGGATCACTTAAGCCTGTCGCTCAGAAAGAATTATTGAATAAAAGTATGGATGAGGTTCCTGAGGCGCCAAAGTTGCACACCGAAACCTGTAAAATCAATTGGGAAAAAACTTCTCAGGAAGTGTTTAATCTTGTCCGGGGTCTTTCACCTTATCCAGGAGCCTTTACTTATTTAGATGATAAAGTTTTAAAAGTATATCGTGCTAGTTTTGAACAGGGAAATCCAACTGTTTCCATTGGGCATTTTGAAACAGATAGCAAAACATTTTTGAGGTTTGCAACAGCTGATGGATGGCTCTATGTTAGAGAGCTTCAGCTCGAAGGCAAAAAAAGAATGGTGGTTGAAGATTTTTTAAGAGGGTATAGGTTTTAGAAGAATAAAAAACAAAATCAGTGAAATCAATTGTTGAAAGATTTGTAAGTTATGTGCAAATAGATACACAGAGCGATCCTGAAAGCACGAGCTTCCCTTCCACAGAAAAACAGAAAGACCTGGCAAAGCTTCTGGCAAAGGAATTGCAGGAAATGGGATTGGCAGATGCGCACATGGACGAATGGGGTTATGTGTATGCTAGTATTCCGGCCAATACAAATAAAAAAGTTCCTGTCATTTGTTTGTGCTCCCACATGGATACTGCTCCAGATTGTTCGGGCTTCAACGTTAAACCCATTGTGCATCTTAATTACCAGGGGCAGGACTTGGTTCTGCCGGATGATCCAACGCAAATAATCACCACTAAAGAACACCCGTATTTGCTGGAGAAAATTGGTGACGATATTGTTACTGCAAGTGGATTAACCTTATTAGGGGCAGACGATAAAGCAGGTGTAGCAATTATCATCGAGGTTGCGAAAAGGTTGATGCAAGATCCATCCATCGTACATGGGACTGTTAAAATTTTATTTACGCCCGATGAGGAAGTTGGAAGAGGTGTTGATCATGTGGATATAAAGAAGTTAGGTGCGGATTTTGGATATACTTTAGATGGAGGAGAACTTGGGTCTTTTGAACACGAAACATTTTCAGCAAATGGTATTGAAATAACCATCCACGGCGTAATTGCACATCCTGGAAGTGCAAAAGGGAAAATGGTGAATGCCATAAAATTGGTAAGTGAGTTTGTTGCTTCTTTACCCAAAGATGTACTTGCGCCGGAAGTGACAGAAGGAACGCAAGGTTTTGTACACCCAACTGACATCAAAGGTTTAGCAGAAGTAGCATCTGTGAAATTAATCATTCGAGATTTTGATACAGCCAAGCTTGAAGAGCACCAGCAAGTGCTTCGACAATTGTTGGATGCATTAATGGTTAACTATCCCAAAGCGAAATACGATTTCAAGGTGACGGAGCAATATAGAAACATGGGAGAGGTATTGCGAAATCATCCTGCAGTTTTGAGGCACGCAATTACAGCAATTGAACAGATGGGTATAATGCCGATATCCCATCCTGTAAGAGGAGGCACAGATGGATCAAGATTATCGTTTATGGGTTTACCTTGTCCCAATCTTTTTACTGGAGAAATGGCTTTGCATTCTAGGCATGAATTTGTTTCTGTTCAAGACATGGAGAAGTCGGCAAGTGTTGTAGTACGCATGTTGCAAAATTGGGAGCAGGCCACCTTAGGATAACTTTATCAACTCTTTAATAAATAAAGTTGCATCTTCATATTCGATATTTGGTAGTTGCTGTTTTAACTTTTAGCACAAAATAAAAATTATGTCCATTCATTTTTTGCAAATCACACCAAGCACCGAACTCCAGCAAACAGCTGTTACGCAGGTATCAAAACAAATGCAGTTGTGGGATATTTTGCAGTCGGGTGGTGCATTGATGATACCGCTTGGTTTGCTGTTGATACTGGCTGTTTTCTTTTTCTTTGAAAGATACATTGCTATCAAAAAAGCAGCAAAAATTGATGACAATTTCATGCGCATCATACGAGATCATATTTTGAATGGCAATGTGTTGGCTGCGAGGGCAATGACAAAAAACACAGACAATCCAGTTGCCCGAATAATTGACAAAGGAATTCAGCGAATAGGGAAGCCAATTGATGCAGTTGAACGCAGCATGGAAAATGTGGCGCGTTTGGAAATGTATAACCTGGAAAGAAACCTGAGTGTATTGAGTGTGATTTCCAGAGCAGCCCCCATCTTTGGATTTGTAGGAACCCTTGCGGGTTTGATGCAATTGTTTTTCGACATCAATACAACTGGTGAATTTGTATTAAATACAATTGCCGGTGGTTTGTATGTTAAATTGGTGACTTCCATAACTGGTTTGGTGATTGGTTTACTTTCTTTTCTTGGCTCTAGCTTCTTGCATACACAAATTGACAAGACGGCCAACAAAATGGAAGTAGCTGCTGCAGATTTTCTTGATATCATCCAGGAGCCTTCAAAATAAAATGCATGCAGATTAGAAAGGCACATAGGGGAGAAACAGAGGTCTTTACAGAGGCGTTGAACGACATCTTGTTCATCCTGTTGATGTTCTTCCTCATTGTCTCTACTTTGGCCAATCCGAACGTAATCAAACTTTCTCAGCCCAAATCTGATGGAGACACCAAGGCCAAGCAGAATGTTGTAGTGTCCATTGATGCGAACAAACAATTTTATGTAGGCACTACGGCAGTAAGTATTGATTCATTAAAGAGTGTACTAACTCCAATAATTTCAAAAGAGAAAACTGAAGTGCCAACCATAGTGATCAATGCAGACAAAACAGTAGCTATTGATGAAGTAGTTGCAGTAATGCGTGTTGCAAAAGAATTGGGGGCCCGAACAGTTTTGTCTGTAGAAAAAAAATAAACTATAACGAATCGCCGGTTTTTTTCGCAGTAACAATTCTATCTTTTCCTTGAAAATCTTTTAGCACAAACACATTTTCGTAATCGTTTTCTCTTAAAAAGGTTGCTACATCATTGGCATAATCCATATGGGTTTCAAACCAAAGCGTTCCACCTCTTCGAAGATGAAATTCACTAAATTTTACAATCGCTTTGTAAAATTGTAAGGGATCTTTGTTTGAAATAAATAAAGCAAGATGTGGTTCGTGGTTCAAAACCTGTTTGGTCATTTCTTCTTTATTTTCAATTGGAATGTAGGGTGGGTTGCTCACAATTAGATCAAAGACAGGAAGGTGATCAATTTTCAAATCAGTGAGTATATCTGCTTGCTTGAAATGTATTTCTAGATTAAGCTGTTTCGCATTTTCTGTAGCAATCGAGAGTGCTGTGGCACTTGTATCAATGGCCCATACTTCCCAATCAGCAAATTCATGTTGTAAGGCAATTGCAATACAACCGCTTCCTGTACCAATGTCCATTGCCTTTAAATTGATATCACCAACATGTTTGTTTTGGGCATGATATTTTTTTATGGCTTCTATTATTTCTTCTGTTTCTGGTCTTGGTATTAGCACATGTTCATTTACTTTAAGTTGAAGTCCCCTAAACCAAGAATAACCAAGTATGTATTGAATAGGTCTGCCTTGTTGCAGCTCATTTTTAAAATGAAGTAGTACATCAACTTGTTCATCAGACAATGGCTGGTTATGGTGGATGATTTGCTGCGATTTTGTCCATTTCGTAATATCTTCCATCACCCAATCTGCTATGTTGGCGGCCTCTCGGTTATCATACAAAGTGGATAAGTCGGATTGAAGAATATGATAGGCTTCTTTCATTAACATGGCCCAAAAGTAAATCAATTACCTTTGCTTGCTTAGTTGAAGTACCATGGAGGATCAGAATTTTTACCATACCATAGAAAAACCATCAGTAGCTGAATTTTCAGATCGTGGTAGTAAGTTTATTGGGATGGCTTATCCAGTGAATGATTTTGTTACATTCAAACTTGCACTTGCGGAAGTAAAGCGGTTGCATCCCAAGGCTTCGCATTATTGTTTCGCCTATCGCTTTGGTACAGATGGCAGCATATACAGGGTTGCTGATGCTGGAGAACCATCTGGGACAGCTGGAAGGCCTATATTGGGACAAATTGACAGCAAGGGATTAACCAACGTGCTAGTTATTGTTGTTAGGTATTTTGGGGGTACTCTTTTGGGCGTACCTGGGTTGATCAACGCTTACAAGAGCACTGCATCAATGTCTTTGCAGTTAACACCGATCATTAGAAAACCAATTGAAACTATCTTCGAATTGCAGTTCGATTATACAGTTTCCAATGACGTAATACGCGTGCTCAAAAAGTTCAACTGCAATATGGTTAAACAAGACATGCAGTTGTTCTGTGATTTTACAATTGGTATAGCCAAGCAAAATGAATTGTTATGCATAAATGAATTAGAAGAAATTCGGGGGGTTGTACTAAAAAAGAAAAGCGATTCAGAAACCTGAATCGCTTTAAAATATGTGAGATGAATTTACTTTTCTGAATTCATATCTTCCTCTACCAAAACCCTGCCGCAGTTTTCACATACGATGATTTTTTTGTGCTGGCGAATTTCGCTCTGGCGTTGAGGCGGAATCGCATTGAAACAGCCCCCGCAAGCATCACGAACAACAGGAACTACTGCAAGGCCATTGCGGAAATTTTTTCTTATTCTGTCGAATGAAGTCAACAAACGAGCGTCAACAGATGCACGTGCTTTTTGAGAAAGAACAGCATATTCTTTTTCTTCTTTTTCTGTTTCAGCAATGATTTTATCCAACTCGGATTTCTTAACCTTAAGGTTGGCCTCTTTATTGGCTATGTTTTTCTTAACCACTTCCAAAGCCCTTGCTTTGTCACCAATTTCTTCACTGGCATCTTTCATGTGTCTTTCACCCAATTTAACTTCAAGGGTTTGCATTTCCAATTCCTTGTTGATGGCTTCGAACTCGCGGTTATTTTTTACGTTATCACTTTGCTTTTCATATTTCTTGATTAGCTCTTGTGACTGAACGATGCTTTGCTTTTTTTGCTCAATGAATTCATTGATTCCATTCACTTCCTCCTCCATTCTTGTCTCTCTAGAATGAAGACCTTCGATTTCGTCTTCTAAATCACGTACTTCAATTGGAAGCTCACCTTTCAGGATAGCAATCGTATCCAATTTGCTCTCTACTTTTTGAAGGTTGAGTAACGCGGCCAATTTTTCCTCGACTGAATATTCTTTTACAGTAGCCATAATGAGTTATAAAAAATAGTTGACTGGATTGGTATTTTTACCTGTTTTTTGGACCGCAAAGGTAGGGAATTTTTCTATTATTGCCTTCTCTAGAAGTTCAGAAGTGTATTGCTCACTCTCAAAATGTCCAATATCAGCCAAAAGTAATTTTCCATCGGCCTCAAAGAAATCGTGGTACCCAAGATCAGCGGTAACATAGGCATCCACTTTATTTCTTAACGCATTGATTATCAATGACTTTCCAGATCCTCCACACAAAGCCACCGTTTTTATCTTTTTGGCTGTGTATGGGGAGTGCTTAATTACACCGGTTTTGAAGGTGGTTTTTAGCAACAATAGAAGCTCTTTTTCGTCAATTGGTGCCGGAAATTCTCCAATTGCACCAGCACCAAGTTCATCAAATTTGTTGTTTAATGGAAAAATATCATAAGCCACTGTCTCGTAAGGGTGACTATTGTGTAGTGCCGTGAGGATGAGCGGTTGGAGCTGTTTTGGTAAAATGACCTCAATTCTTATTTCCTCCTCTTTGTGCTGCTGGTATTTTTCGCCAACAAATGGATTGGCGTTTTCTAAAGCTTTGAAAGTTCCCATTCCGGAAGTGTTGAAACTGCATTCCCGGTAATTGCCAATGGCTCCTGCGCCTGCTTGAAATAGACTTTCACGGACCATTTCAGCATGTGTAAGGGGTACAAAAGTGACTAATTTTTGGTGGGTGTCTGAGAGCGGAGATAATACTCGGGTATTTTTAAGGCCAATTCTGTTGGCTATTTCTCCATTTACACCCCAAAGTACATTGTCGAGGTTGGTATGAATGGCATAAACACACAAATCAGATTTAATGGCTTTTGTCAGCATCCTTGCAACCGGGTTCGTTGGCAGTATTTGTTTTAGGCCCTTAAAAATGGGGGGATGGTGAACCACAATGAGGTTAAGATTTTTTTCAATGGCTTCATCCATAACCTCAAGAGTTAGGTCTAGCGCTGTTAAGACGCCATTACAGACTTGCTCAGGATCCCCCACAACCCATCCGGAATTGTCGTAAGATTCTTGTAAATGCAAAGGAGCTAATGTTTCTAAAAAGTTAATTATGTCTTTTACTTGCACCATTAATTTTCTCGTTTGTAGGAATTGAAATTACTTTACTTTCTTAACTACAGTTGTTGAACAAGCCAATTTTATTTCTTCTCCTTGGATTTGCTCCATTCATTGGGCATACGCAGAAAATTATACATGACTGGGAGAACTATGTTACATCAGTGGGGGGTAAACCCATTTCTGTGAATGTAGATTTAGCGCTTGGTCAGGTGGCGCCCATCAAAGAAAATCCTTTTGTAGTTATCCTCAGAATTAAACTAAGAGCACCAAATACCAATGGTTTACCTGGTATTGATGAAATGAAAGAATTGGACAAATTGGAGGCTCGTTTGGTTGAACTACTTGCAAGGCAAGTAGGGGCTATGTTTGCGGGAAGGTTTACCCAAAGGGGGATAAGGGAGTTTTATTTTTATTCACCAGATACTTTAGGTTATCAAAAAGCAATAAATCAGTCCCTTTTTTCGTTAAATGAAGGTGAATGGCTTTGTCAGGCCAAGCGCGACGAGAAATGGGAGAATTATTTTACCGTTTTGTATCCTTCAACCCTTGATCTGTTAAAGATAGAGAGTAGAAAGAAATTAGAATTGATGGGGGTTGGCGAAGGAACTGTATTGAGAAATGTTGAAGTAGAACACTATTTTGAGTTTGAAAACGTCGATAACAGAAGGAAGTTTTTATCGGCCCCTGAAAATACTGGTTTCAAAATTGTAGAGATGCCTGCTTTACCTGACAAATCCAAAGGAAAATTTGTGTTGGTCCTGAGGAGAAAAGAAGACCCTGATTTTAGCTGGATCGAGAGGCGAATTGTTTCATTATTCAATTTGGCTCAAAAAAACGGTGGTAGCTACAAGGGTTGGAGTGAAATTGTCAAGTAAACCCTAATCCGAACAATATGAAATTCAAGACTACTCCAATTTTGGCAGTATTTATGCTGTCGTGCTTATTCATTTCTTGCGAGAAAGCAGAACAATTTATTCAAAAGGCAGTCCTTACACAAATCATCACAACCGACCGATGGGGTGTAGAAGCTTTTACTGTTTCTGGTGCAGACGTTACTACCGAGTACAATGCTTACGAGTTTGAGTTTAATAAAAATGGGATTGTCACTGCTTTTGAAGCAACTAGCACCATGCAGGGCGATTGGAAAGAAGATATTCAGGCATTAAGTATTCAAACAAATTTCAACAACCCTAATGCAGTTTTAGCTAGGTTTAACAATGTTTGGTATATCTCCAAATCAGCTGCAACCTTTGTGGAAGCCCGCGCTATCACTCCCAATGGTATCTTTTATTTGAAGTTGATCAAAAAATAACAACAATTGATTTGTTTGGATGAACATAACTCTAAATGATATGTTTTTGTATTTTTGTCATCTAATTAATAAAAATTTTATCTCATGTCTATTCAAAAAGGTCAACAAGCCCCAGATTTTTCTTTATTTAATTCAGAAAAGAACAAGGTTGCATTAACCGATTACAAAGGCAAAAACCTTGTCATTTTATTTTTTCCATTGGCTTTTACTGGTGTATGTACTACAGAGCTTTGTACTGTAAGAGACAACCTTACTACCTACACGAGCTTAAATGCTGAAATAGTAGGTATTTCTGTAGACTCTCTTTTTACCTTGGGAAAATTTAAGGAGGAGCAACAATACAATTTTCCTTTGCTTTCTGATTTTAACAAAACTACAGCTCAGGCATATGGTGCTTTTTATGATGAGTTTGTTTTGGATATGAAGGGAGTTGCCAAAAGAGCATCTTTTGTAGTGGATAAAGATGGTACCGTTCAATATGCTGAAGTCTTGGAAAGTGCAGGCGACTTACCCAACTTTGAGGCAATCAAAGAGGTTCTAGCTGGTTTAAACTAGTTTTAAATAAGTTTTCTGAAAAAGCCACACCTCATGGGTGTTGGCTTTTTTCGGTTAAATAGGCTAATTTTGTTATCAATATGAAATACCTCTTCACCATTTTGTTTTGCTTATTCAGCTTCGTGGGTTTTACCCAGGTGAAAAGAGTGATGTTGAGTGATCATGTAAAAAGGACAAGCATCTACCCCAATCCGGCAAGGTCTTTTGTCCGCATTCAATACAAACAGGCTACGCCACTTCCAGCAACCCTAACTATTTATAATTTTTTAGGTAAGAAACAACTGGAGATCAACCAACCCGGAAACAATGTCTACATTGATCTTGCTGAGTTCAATCGTGGGGTTTACATTTTCCAGTTCCGAGACCGAAATGGTAAGGTAATTGACTCAGGAAAATTCCATGTTGAAAAATAACTAGAGTACCTGCACAATCAAAAATTTTAGGTAGTTCGTATTTTCCCACCCCCTAATGATTGGATGGTCTGGTGATTGCGCTTGGTATACCACTTGCTTAAGTGTTCTTTTTGTGTCTCTGGCAGCCATTTCAATGGTTTGGTAAAAAAGTTCGGGAGATATCAAATTGGTGCAGGAGGACGTTACTAAAAACCCTCCGGGTTTAAGGAGTTTCATTCCCCTAAGGTTTATTTCCTTATAGCCGCTAAGGGCATTTTGAATATTTTCTCTTGTTTTGGTAAACGATGGTGGGTCTAGCATTACTACATCCCATCGTTTTTCTTCTTTACTCCATTGTTTCAATGCATCAAAAGCATTGATGGCTTGGAAACTAATGTTGTCAAGATGATTAAGCCTGGCATTTTCTCTTGCTTGTTCAACAGCATTTTCAGAAATATCTAATCCCAATACACTTTTTGCGCCATAGGCTGCTGCATGAATTTCAAATGTTCCCGTATAACAAAATGCGCCTAATACATCTGCATCTTTAACAATATGCTTTATAGCCCTTCTGTTGTCTTGTTGATCAAGAAAGTATCCTGTTTTTTGTCCCTTTTCTATATCCACAATAAACTTTAGTCCGTTTTCAGTAATGGGGATTTTTGTGTCAAATGGGGTGGATAAAAACCCTTTTTTTTGCTCCATACCTTCAAGTTCACGAATGGGTACATCATTTCTTTCAAAGATCCCTTTAGGGGTGAAAAGCTGATTTAATACATCAACGATGTCGTTTTTCCATTTGTCAATACCCAAGGCCAAAGTTTGTATCACGAAATAGTCGTTGAATTTATCAATGATCAATTGTGGTAGTCCATCTGCCTCTCCAAATACAAGTCTACAATTTTCAGTGTACCCTATTTTCTTACGGTATTCCCAAGCTTCTTTGATCTTTTGTAGAAAAAAAGCAGCATTAATTTCCTCGCTTTTTTTCCGGGTGAGCAGCCGCACAGGAATTCTAGACATCGCGTTCACGTATCCTTTCCCAATGAATGATCCATCGTAGGCCTCTACTGAAGCGATATCACCAGGGAGCAATTCATCGTCCATTAAATTGATTTCATTTGAGAATATCCAAGGATGACCATTTGCTATTCTGGTGCTGATTTTTCGCTTTAATACTACTTTCTTCATAGCACAAAGGTAAACTTTCGTGGAAATGACTGAAATTTGCATTTTGTTGAAAAAATCAGACAATTTGACTTGTTTTTTGAGTGTGGCAAGCCATTTGAACAACACAAACGCAAACCAATGAACATGGAAGAAAAAGAAATGATGAATAACGAAGAGCAGGCTCCACAGGCTGAGGACCAAGAACTAAACAGTGCAGAAGTATTTTCAGAAACCGATCTTTTGAGGAAAGAGCTGGAGGAACAAAAGGAAAAGTTCATTAGGCTTTATGCAGATTTCGATAATTCCAAGCGCAGAAATGCCAAAGAAAGGGTGGAGTTGATACAAACTGCAGGCAGAGAAGTGATACAATCGATGTTAGAAGTAATGGACGATTGTGATAGGGCTGAAAAACAGTTGCAAAAGAGCGAAGATCTTACGCAGATTAAACAGGGAATTCAACTGGTTTTTGCCAAGTTTAGAAGTACCATGCATGCCAAAGGGGTAAAAGAAATGAAAACGATTGGGGAAGAATTTAATCCAGATTTCCATGAAGCCATTACTGAAATTCCTGTCCCGGATGAAAACATGAAGGGAAAGGTAGTAGACGAAGTGGAAAAGGGATACACCTTAAGTGATAAAATCATTCGATTTGCAAAAGTGGTGGTGGGTAAATAACCTTTCTCCAAAACTAATTTGACTATGGCTAAAAGAGATTACTACGAAATACTGGGTGTTGTTAAATCATCCACGGCTGATGAAATTAAAAAAGCATACCGCAAAGTGGCCATGCAGTTTCACCCGGATAGAAATCCAGGTGATAAAGAATCGGAAGAGAAGTTTAAAGAAGCTGCAGAAGCTTATGAAGTATTGAGTGATCAAGAAAAGCGAGCACAATACGACAGGTTTGGCCATGCTGGTGTAAATGGGCGGGGTGGTGCTGGTGGTGCCCAGGGAATGAACATGGATGATATTTTTAGTAATTTTGGAGACATTTTTGGTGAGGATATTTTTGGTAGTTTTTTTGGTGGTGGTGGCGGGCGTCAACGCAGCGGCGGCGGACGCGCAAGGGGGACAAGAGGAAGCAACCTCAGGATTAAATTAAAGATGAATTATGAGGAGATTGCAAAAGGCGCAAACAAAACAGTCAAGGTTAAAAAATACACCACATGTACATCATGTACTGGATCTGGTGCAAAAGACAAAAATGCCATTCAAAATTGTGGGACTTGTGGGGGTAGCGGACAAGTAAGAAAAGTGACCAATACTTTTCTTGGTCAAATGCAAACCGTAGGTACTTGTCCAACATGTAGCGGAGAGGGTTCTACCATTACAAGCAAGTGTGGCGCTTGCAAAGGGGAGGGCAGGGTATATACAGAAGAAACAATCGCCATTGATATTCCAGCTGGGGTTCAAGATGGTATGCAACTTAGCTTGAGCGGCAAGGGCAATGCGGGTGAACGGGGAGGTGCTCCGGGTGATTTGATTGTTCTCATTGAAGAAGAGCATCATCCAGAATTGCAAAGAGACAATTTAAATGTGATTTACGATATGCACATCAGTTTTACTGATGCAGTTTTTGGGGCAAATCCTGAAGTGCCTACCATTGATGGGAGAGCAAAAATTAAAATTCCGGCAGGAACACAAAGTGGGAAAATATTCAGGTTGAAAGGGAAGGGATTTCCTTCCATTAATTCTTATGAAAAAGGGGATCAGTTGATTCATATCAACATCTGGACACCTCAAACATTGTCAGCAGAGGAAAAAGAATTGATGGAGAAACTCAAAGACGCAAAAAACTTTCAGCCCCAGCCAGAAAAAAACGAGAAAAGTTTTTACAGCAAGATGAAAGAAATGTTTAGCTAATCACCCAAGGGTTCTTCAAGCTGCATGATTTGGTCTAAGTTTCTTCCAAAGCCATTGTAATCAAGACCATAGCCAACAACAAAAAGGTTTGGAATTTCAAAACCCAAGAAGTCTATATCTATTGGATATTGGGTAGCCACTTTTTTGTGAAGCAAGGCGCACACTTTTAAAGATTGTGGTTGTTGGTGTTTCAATTGAGGAAGAAATGCAGAAAGTGTTTTTCCAGTATCAATGATGTCCTCAATAATGACCACATGCCTATCGAATAGGTCAATCTCTAATCCAATGGAGGTGATAACAGTCCCCGTTGATTTAGTTCCTTGATAAGAGGCCAACTTTATAAAACTAATTTCCGCCGAGATAGTTATTTTTTTGAAAAGGTCTGATGCAAACATAAATGCACCATTTAAGATAGCTATGAATAAAGGATTTTTATCAGCATAGTCGTTGTTGATTTCTTTTGCTATTTTCTCAATGGCTTTTTCAATTTCAGTCTTGTTTAGGTAAGGCTTAAAAGACTTGTCTAGAATTTGTTTGTTCATCGGTTTATTTTAGAATCTTGAGTGATTGGCCAATGGAAAGGTTGTTGTTTTTCATTTTGTTGGTATCCTTGATGGAGTCAACCGTCACACTGTATTTTTTTGCAATGGTGGATAAAGATTCTCCTTTTTTAACTATATGCACGGCTGCGTTCTTATTTTTTTTTATTTTTTTGTTCTCGCTGGACTTAGCCAATTGTGGGGTCTTTGACAATTTATTTTTTAATGAAATTTTTTGTCCTGCTTTTGGAACCTGACCTGCTTTCATCTTGTTTAACTCAAGTAAATTGGCAAGTCGTATGCCTTCAACCTGACTAATATCCACTAAGGTCTCACCTTGTTTTACGCGATGGAATGATTTTTTCCCGGTCTTCTTTTTTCTTTGCAAATAAACCAATTGGTCTTTCTTTAAAAGGGCTGCTTTCTTAGGTAGTTCGTTGAAAAGTACAATGGAAGACATTTGCACTTTATATTTTCTTGCCAAAGACAACAGTGATGTCCCTTCTTCTGCATATACTACTTTAGCCCCATTGATTTTAAAAATACCACTTGGATATAAGGCGTTACTTTTTTTTGTGTTGTTGGATCTGATACTTTTCTCTGCTTCTTCAAATGCATTGTTTGCTCCGAATTTACTCACCAATACAGGAGCACTTACAGTAGAAGCAGGCAAGTTGCTTCTCACCATGCTAAAGTACTCTGAGAGATCAATCTCTTCTTCATCAGCTTCCGCATATTGGTTGAGTTCATTTAATTGGTAAGTCTCTACGTATTTGATGATGGTTTCGGCGTAAACGGGACTTGTAGCATATCCAGCTTTTTTTAAACCCCATGCCCATGAAGTATGGTCGTCTGCATCGTATTCAAACAAGAACGCATACCTGGATTGTGATTTTAGATAATCAGAATGGTCTAAATAAGAGTCTTCTGCAGATTCATATTTTCTAAAACATTCCCCTTCCGCATCGTCGTCGTGATAAACCTTATCTCCCTCCCAACTGGATTTACACTTGATGCCAAAATGGTTGTTAGATCTTGAAACAAGGTTGCTCTTTCCGGCACCAGACTCATGAATGCCTTGTGCTATTTTTATGGATGCAGGAAAACCAGTCCTTGACATTTCTTTGATGGCAAGTGGTGCATATGTTTCAATGTACAGTATAATTTGTTCCCTGTAGGAGTCTTGTGCTTCTGCTTTGGGGTTAAGAAAGGCAAGTGCCAAAATGGCTAAAACAATATTCAGGTTTTTCAATCGCATCATGTTCATTTTTTATACAAAAGGGTTAATCCATCCCTAATTGTTAACATTAATTGTTCCACACGTGGATCGTCCATTATGCCTTTGTTAAAGGCATCGATGGCTTTGGCATTTTTTCCAGTGAGTGGTTCCTTAAACACCTCACCATGAAAAAACACATTGTCAAATATCAGCCAAGTTCCTGGTTTTACTGTTTCAACCAAGAATTCATAATACCCAACATACCCTGTTTTATCAGCATCTACAAAAACCAGGTCCCAATCCATGTGTAAATCCTTCAGTACATTTTTTGCATCACCTACATGCAGACAAATTTGTTTCTTGTATAGGCTCTTATCAAAAAAACGTTGGGCTACATCAGCCTCTGAGGACCTGCGTTCTATGGTGTGTAGAACTCCACCTTTTTGAAGTCCTTTTGCCAAACAAAGTGCACTATACCCAGTAAATGTTCCAATTTCCAGGATATACTTGGGTTGGATCATTTTACTGATCATGGTGAGCAAGTTGCCCTGCAAGGCACCGCTGATCATATGGGCTTCGGGGTGGTTGTTGATTGTGTATTGGGTTACTTCACTCAGTAGATCATCTATCTGTGAGCTGTGTTTCAACGCATAATCATTGGCCAACTGATGAACTAAATCCATGTTAGGCGAATTTACGACTCTACAACTTTTTTATCAAACCTATGGTGTTGTAAAAAAGCAAAAATTTGTTAATCGGGCTTTTTAGAGAGCATCCACAATCCGAAGAAGGTGAGCATACCGTTAATCAACAACATTTCAAATCCAATCTGGTATTCATTAAATAGTGAAGGGGCTGCTTTTCCTAAAGCGTAACAGATTGCAGGTGCCAACAAGCAAACTACAGTAACGCCATAGCCTTTGGGTAATATCCGTTTGGTGAGCATGCCAAAAGAAAACAATCCCAATAAAGGCCCGTAGGTATATCCTGCAAGATCCAATATGATGCCAATGATTGATTTGTTATTTATCCATTTGAAGGCCATAACACAGATGAGAAAAACAATTGCAAAGCTGAGGTGGACAAAAATTCTGGTCCTTTTTTGTTTTTCTTCTGTTAACCCCTCTTGTCTTCTAATGCCCAAGATATCGATACAAAAAGAAGAGGTTAATGCAGTAAGTGCACCATCCGCACTGGGGAAGAGTGCAGATATAAGTGCGATAATAAAAATAACACCAATTGCCGGTGGAAGGTGAAAAAGTGCGATGGTGGGAAAAAGGTCGTCACCAATTATATTTTTTCCTTCAAAAAGCAATTGGTTTCCATCATAGGCGCCACCATTTAATGTAGTGTAGAGGTAAAGGAGTCCTCCTAAAAAAAGAAAAAGCAAATTGACAATTACCATGATGGTGGTGAACGTGAGTATGTTTTTCTGGGAATCTTTCATGGTGCGTACACTGATATTTTTTTGCATCATTTCCTGGTCTAGTCCAGTCATGGCAATCGCAATTACCGCTCCACCAATGATATTTTTTAATACATGGGATTTACTGTTGAAGTTGGTGATCCAAAGTTTGGTATATCCTTTCTCTTGCATAGAATCAATGACCTGGAGAAACGATAGGTCTATTTGTGTAAGTATATAAACAATGCAAATAATCAGTCCCGCTAACATAAAAGTGGTCTGTAACGTATCTGTGTAGACAATTGTTTTTACTCCTCCTTTGAAAGTGTACAACAAAATCATGAAAAGAATGATGGATGAGGTAAGTACAAAGGGAACGCCCATTTCATCCAATATAAAAATTTGCAAAACGTTAATTACCAAGAACAATCTGGCAGTTGCTCCAAAGGTTCTTGAAATAATAAAGAAAAGCGCACCCGTTTTATAGCTTTCCCTTCCAAAACGTTGATCAAGGTAATGGTAAATTGAGGTGAGGTTCAATTTGTAATAAAGCGGAATCAACACATAGGCAATAACCATATAGCCCAAAATATAACCCAAGACCACTTGAAAATAACTGAATCCATTGTAGCTGAGTCCGCTGATGTTGCCCACCGTACCCGGAACGGAAACAAAGGTTACACCTGAAAGTGAGGTGCCTATCATCCCAAAGGCCACCAACATCCAGTTCGAATTTCTGTTGCCAATAAAAAAAGATTCATTGGTGGCATTTCTGGCCGTATACATTGATACTCCCAATAAAAGGAGGAAATACCCCAGTACAAAAGAAAAAAGCAATACGGGCGACATGTTTTTCCGTTTAATGTGGCAAGGTAATACATTTAAAAATATCTACTTTTGGCATATGCTTCAGCGTTTGTGTATTCAGAATTACGCCATCATCGCTCAATTGGAAATATCATTTTCTGAGGGGATGGTCATCATCACTGGGGAAACTGGTGCAGGTAAAAGTATTTTAATGGGGGCATTGGGACTAACCCTGGGGGAAAGAGCGGATAGCGCAATGGTTGGAGATAAAGGAACAAAGACCATTATTGAGGCTGTATTTAAAGTTAAGCCGACAAATAAAATTATTCAACTTCTGAAGAATGCTGAAATTGACGTAGACGATGAAGTAATCGTTAGAAGAGACATTCAAGCTAGCGGTAAGTCGAGGGCTTTTGTAAATGATACCCCCGTTTCTCTAGCACAGCTACAACAATATTCTGCTTTACTGGTAGACCTCCATCAACAATTTGATACATTGGAATTGGGTAGTCAAGAGTTTCAGCGTTTGCTATTGGATGCAAAAGCAGATGCGTTGAACCTGCTTTCAGACTATGGTAAATTGTATCAAGGTTTTGCGCAAACACAAAAGAAGGTGAATGCACTGCGCAGCAACATACAAAAAGCAGAACAAGAAAAAGAGTACAAACTTTTTTTATTAAATGAATTAGAAGCGTTGAATTGGCAATCAGGTGAAGAAAAAATATTGGAAGAGGAATTAAATTTGCTAACGCATGCTGAGCAAATCAAGACCAATCTAGCAAAGGTTTCCGTAGGGATGAATGAAGGGGAACAACCCATTCTGCCTGCAGTGAAATCACTCATCACCCAATTGCAATCTGTAAGTAAATATCAGCCACAACTCCCAGATTTATTAAATCGGTTTGATTCGGTTTATTTAGAGTTGAAAGACATTGCATCGGATCTAGATACAATTTTAGACGGAGTTTCAGTAGATGACCAACGGTTAGATCAACTTAACCAGCGATTGGCGTTTGCACAACGGTTGTTTAAAAAGCATGCCCTGGTTTCAGCAGATCAATTGACTGAGCTTCAAGTAAGTTTGTCGAAGGAAATGGATGTTTTGTCGCATTCCGAAGAAGATTTGGAAAAGTTAGAAAAAGAATTGGCAGCACTAAATGCAAAGGCAGTTGAGTTGGCAATGGACTTGAGTAAAAAAAGAAAAAAGACGATACCCGGGTTAGAAAAATCTACAAATGAATTACTCACGCGAGTGGGTATGCCCAATGCTAAATTTAAAATTGATATTGAGCATGCAGCATTGAATGCATCTGGTATGGATCAGGTTTCTTTTTTGTTTGATGCAAACAAGAGTGGAAAATTTGAACCCTTAGGTAAAGTGGCTAGTGGTGGTGAATTGAGCAGACTTATGCTTGTATTAAAATCACTTGTGGCTGGTTCATTAGAAATGCCCACCTTAATTTTTGATGAAATTGACAGTGGAATTAGCGGTGAGGCTGCGAAACAAGTGGGGGTACTGATGGATGAAATTTCTATTTCACATCAGTTGATTGCCATAACCCATCAGCCCCAGATTGCAGCAAAAGCAGACCAGCATCTTTTTGTGTTTAAAAAAGAAATAGACGGTAAAATCAATACGGGCATTATGGAGTTGAAAGGAGAGGAACGTGTGGTAAGCATTGCACAAATGATGGCAGGAGTAAACCCGAGTGATGCTGTGTTGGCCAGCGCCAAGGAAATGATGAAAGGCTAATTGCTTATATTTGCGGACTAAATTGATAAAACATGTCAAACCAATTGCTAAAAGGAAAAAAAGGAATCATATTTGGTGCGCTGGATGAGAAATCGATTGCTTGGAAAACAGCAGTGGCTTGTCATGAGCAGGGTGCACAACTTGTACTCACCAACGCGCCAGTTGCACTTAGGATGGGAGAGATCAACAAACTCGCAGAACAAATAAATGCTCCTGTTATTGGTGCAGATGTAGTTAATATGGACGACCTCAAGAATTTGTTTGAACAAAGCATGACACATTTTGGCGGAGGTATTGATTTTATTTTGCATTCAATTGGCATGAGTCTCAATGTTAGAAAAGGAAAAGGATATACTGAGATTGATTATGGTTTCAATCAGAAGACCTTGGATATTTCAGCAATGTCGCTGCATAGGGTTTTACGCACTGCTTGGGATATGGATGCATTGAATGAGTGGGGAAGCGTTGTAGCACTTACCTATATTGCTGCACAACGTGTATTTCCAGATTACAATGAAATGGCAGACGCAAAGGCCTTATTGGAAAGCGTATCGCGCAGCTTTGGTTATCATTATGGAGTGAAGAAAAAAGTAAGGGTGAACACCATTTCACAATCTCCTACAAGAACTACTGCAGGAAGTGGCGTTAAAGGGTTCGACGGTTTTGTTACCTATGCCGAGAAAATGAGCCCCTTAGGAAATGCTTCAGGAGAAGATTGCGCAAACTATTGTGTAGCTATGTTTTCAGACATGACCAAGATGGTTACCATGCAGAACCTTTTCCATGATGGAGGATTTTCTTTTACTGGAGTCACCAATGCGGTGATAGAGAAAATGGAAAATTAAAAAACTAAAAATATGAAGTTTAGAGAAAGTTTAGGTTATGTTGGCGTAGTTACTGGTTCACTCACATTCGTGCCTCAAGTTTATCAGGCATGGGTGTCTAAGTCTGTAGGTGATCTATCGATTTGGATGATTTTGATTTTGTTACTTAACGTAAGCATCTGGCTGATTTATGGAATTATGGGAAAGGACAAAGCAATGATACTTGCAAATACAATCATTATGGTACTTTCCTTATTGATGCTTTATTTTAAGCTGACTTTTTAAAAACTAAAATTCTAAGAATAAAAAAAACCACCGAAAGGTGGTTTTTTTGTGTAATTCTTTTAGTATTCATCTTCATTAAAGAAGAAATCTTCCTGACTTGGATAGTCTGGCCAAATGTCGTCTATGCCTTCGTAAATATCACCCTCGTCTTCAAGTTCCTGAAGGTTTTCAATAACTTCAATAGGTGCTCCGCTTCTGATTGAGTAATCAATCAGTTCATCCTTGGTGGCAGGCCAAGGTGCGTCTTCAAGATAAGATGCAAGTTCGAGTGTCCAGAACATAAGGACCTGTTTTTTATTTCCGGCAAAAGTAATGGTTAATTCGAATATACCAAACGCGAAGATTGGTTAACTTCATCACAAATTTGTTACATGCTTGAGGCCAGGGGCATAATTAAACAATACGGAGATCTGAAAGTACTTCAGGAAATTGATTTGTCCATCGGAACTGGAGAAATTGTAAGCATTGTAGGTTCTTCTGGCGCTGGAAAAACTACCTTATTGCATATTTTAGGAACATTAGACAAGCCAGATGGTGGTGAATTAATGCTCCACGGCAAAAGATTTGATCATTTAAGTGGGAAATCACTTTCTTTTTTTAGAAACCAACACCTGGGTTTCGTATTTCAATTTCACCATTTGTTACCTGAATTTACAGCGCTCGAAAATGTTTGTATTCCCGGTTGGATAGCAGGTGTAAAAAAACAGGCAGTGGAGAAAAAGGCAATGGAGTTGTTGGAAAGGCTTGGTATTCATTCAAGGGCAGAACACAAGCCAAATGCATTGTCTGGCGGAGAACAGCAACGTGTTGCTGTTGCAAGGGCATTGATTAATGGGGCGGATATTATTTTTGCCGACGAGCCCACGGGAAACCTAGACTCTGTGAATGCGAACGCGTTACACCTTCTATTCAAAGAATTAAGAGACGAATTTAACCGCTCTTTTGTGATTGTAACGCACAACAAAGAATTGGCTGCAATGAGCGATAGGGTACTTGAGTTGAAAGATGGACAATGGTCTTGATTTAAGAAATTCTTGGATTCCAAGGAATTTCCTCTGCATGAAGTTGTTTAGCAACGTACCTGCCTAGCGTGAATAAGTAATCACTCAAGCGATTAATGTATTTGATGATGAGAATTTCATGTTCTCCATTTTCTGTTAGTAAATGCACCACCAACCTTTCAGCTCTTCTGCAAATACACCTGGCAATATGGATATGTGAAACAGTGGGGTGGCCACCTGGAAGAATAAACTGTTGCAGGGGCGTTAGCGACTCATCCATTTTGTCCATTTCATCTTCCAACAGTTGGATATCGGCTTCTTTGATGTCTGGAATTTTTAACTTGGTTTCCTTTTCGGGATCACATGCCAGGGCTGAGCCAATGGTAAATAAACGGTCTTGTATTTCTTGTAAAAGTAATTTGATGGATATGTCATTGACTAAATCTCTGCACAGACCCAAATAGGAATTTAATTCATCTACTGTGCCGTAGGCTTCTATACGCGCATGAGATTTTAATACTTTTGTTCCTCCAATAAGTGAAGTTGTTCCTTTATCTCCCGTCTTTGTATAGATTTTCATTGCCATAGCCACTATTTATTTCCTTGATAATGTAGCAATGGGCCAATTGTTCGCAGAAACCCAGTTTTTTTTTACACAACGCTAGCGGCATCCTTTCGTTTGTCGCTTTCAATTACGCCATCACGCAAACGAATTACCCTTTTTGCGTAGTTGGAAATATCCTCTTCGTGGGTAACCAAAACAACGGTATTGCCATCGTCATGGATTTTTGCGAAGATGTTCATGATTTCATAAGAGGTTTTGGAGTCAAGGTTTCCTGTTGGCTCATCGGCAAGGATGATGGAAGGATTATTTACAAGTGCACGTGCGATGGCTACACGCTGACATTGTCCGCCTGATAGTTCATTGGGTCTGTGATGACTCCTGTCGGTTAAGTCCACTTTCCTTAACACCTCATGTGCCATTTCTAATCTTATTTTCTTGGGAATACCGGCATAGACCAAGGGTAATGCAACGTTTTCCAAAGCAGTGAGTCGGGGTAACAAATTAAACTGTTGAAACACAAAGCCAATTTCTTTGTTACGAATTTCTGCAAGGTCGTTGTCTAGCATGGTACTCACATCATGGCCATTCAGAATGTACTTTCCTGAAGTTGGGGAATCTAGACATCCCAAGATGTTCATTAGGGTGCTTTTACCAGAACCAGAAGGTCCCATTAATGCAACATATTCATTACGCAGGATATCCAATGAAATATCCTTTAGGACTTGCAATTCCTGCTTGCCCATGTAATAACTTTTATTGATTTCTTCAAGATGAATAACGGAACTGGACATGTAATTATTTTTTTATCACTTTTGGTACAGCAAAAAAATCACCCACTTTAAGTGGTGCATTTTCAAAGGCCAATGTTGAATCGATTGAGCCTTTTACTTCATCTTCTCTGAGTCGATTTCCTAATGTACCAATATGGGTTAGGGGTGCAATGCCATTTGTATCTACCTCGTTGAGTTTCTCAACAAATTCGATCATTTGAGATAGGTCTTTTTGCATTTCTTCCAGTTCATTGGGAGAAAAGGACAATCTGGCCAATTGTGCAATTTTAAGTGTGGTTTCTTTGTTGAGCTCCATCCGGGGTGTCTAATCAGCAAAAATATATATTATCGGCCCAATACTGCTATTTTATTGATGAGTGGAAATAGGAAAGCCATCCGGCTATTTTGTGGTCATCTACATTTATTATCTTTGCACCATGATCAAAGGGAAAGCAATCGTTATGAGTGGCATCAGGCCGACAGGCTTTTTGCATTTAGGTAATTATTTTGGGGCCATTCAGAATTATGTAAAACTCCAGGAATCCTATACCTGCTATTTTATGGTGGCGGATCTTCATGCCCTTACAACCCACCCAGACACCAAGACGCTCAATGATAATGTACACCGGGTGTTGGCTGAAAATATCGCTTGTGGAATTGACCCCGAGAAAGCTGCACTTTATTGTCAAAGTCATGTTAGAGAAACAGCTGAACTTTATTTGTATTTGAATATGTTGGCCTACTTGGGTGAACTAGAGAAAACAACCACTTTCAAAGAGAAGGCCAGGTTACAACCAGACAATATCAATGCTGGGCTGTTAACATACCCTGTTTTGCAAGCAGCTGATATAATTCTTCATAGGGCTACATGGGTGCCTGTGGGGAAGGACCAGGAACAACATTTGGAAATGGCCAGGAATTATGTAAAAAGATTTAACCACAGGTACGGCGAAATCTTTCCTGAACCAATGGCCTATAACTTTGGGGAAGACCTGGTAAAAGTTCCAAGTTTGGATGGTGAAGGGAAAATGAGTAAAAGTGAAAATCAGCTGGCAACGCTTTATTTGGCGGATACCGACGAGTTGATTACCAAAAAAGTGATGAAAGCCAAGACGGATGGTGGTCCCACATCGCCAGGTATGCCCAAACCTGATTATATTGAAAATATTTTCCAACTGATGAAATTGGTCTGCGACCAAAATGCAATTGATCATTTTGAGGAAGCTTACCAAAACTGCAATATCCGATACGGAGATTTGAAAAAGCAGTTGGCAGACGATATGGTCAAGTTCATTTCCCCTATCCGAGAAAAAGCAGAGTCGATTCAAAACGACAAAAAATACCTTTCTCAAGTGATGGAAATGGGAGCCATAAAAGCCAATGCAAGTGCTGCGGAAACGATGAGCTTGGTTAGAGCAGCGATGGGGCTCAATTACTAGCTGTTTTTTCCACACCCAAAAAAAATAGGGTTGAATGGATCTAATCTCAAAATGAAATTGTATTTTGTTTGGCTATCCAAATAAGGACAAGAATCGAAAATATATGGCAAAAGCAAAAAAACCAAAACACATAGCAATTGCAGGCAATATTGGTGCTGGTAAAACTACCCTCACCGAAATGTTGAGTAAGCATTACAAGTGGATTCCTCAATTTGAGGACGTTGATCAAAATCCATATTTATTTGATTTTTATGATGACATGCCCAGGTGGAGTTTCAATCTTCAGATTTACTTTCTAAACAGCAGGCTAAATCAATTATTGGAAATTAGCCGAGGTACTGAAACCATCATCCAAGACCGAACGATCTTTGAAGATGCGTATATTTTTGCACCTAATCTCCATGAAATGGGTTTAATGAGCAAACGCGATTTCGATAACTATTTTGATTTTTTTCAGAACCTTCGTCAAATGGTAAAACCACCAGATTTGATGATCTATCTTCAAGCGTCAGTCCCTACCTTGGTAGGCCAAATTCAAAAAAGAGGAAGGGAGTATGAAGAAAATATTCGTTTAGACTACCTTAAGCGGCTGAATGATTATTACAACAAATGGATAGCAGGTTATAAGGAAGGGCCCTTGCTTATTATCAATGTAGACAACATGAAGTTTGCGGAAAACGAAGAACACCTGGGTGAAATTATTGCCAAGGTTGATGCTGAATTATACGGGTTGTTTTAAAACCTAATCAATAAATACTTCGAAATCACCACCTACAGGGTAGCTGTGTATTTGATTGTAAAGCTCAAGTAATTTCCAAACAGCAGACCTGCCTGTAGAGCCAAGGTTCAAAGAAAAATCATTTACATAAAGGTGAATATGATTTCTCATAATTTCTTCGCTCATTTCTTGTGCATTTGTAGTTACAAAATCAGGTAACACCTCCTGATGCGCAAATGCGTATGCTAGACTATTGTAAATGATGCGGTTGATTTTTTGCAATAACGAAAGGTCATAGTCTCTTCGCGCAACAATACCGCCCAATGGAATTGGATGTCTTGTATTTTTTTCCCAAATTTCTCCAAGATCGGCCAGTTTGTTCAACCCTTTTTCTTGGTAGGTAAACCTGTTTTCATGTATAATTACTCCTGCATCTACGGTGTCTTGTAGCACAGCCGTTTCAATTTCATGAAAGGGTATAAATGATTTATTTTTTACTTCTGGATAAGCCAGCGAAAATAAAAGATGGGCGGTAGTTTGAATACCGGGCAGTGCAACTACCATAGTAGATAAATCTGGATTTGATGCGGCATCAAACTTTTTCGAAATAAAAATTGGTCCAACTCCTCTGCCAAGTGCTCCACCCGCATTTAATACACGGTAGTGAGGCAATAAGGGGGGTAAAGTGCCGTAGCTGATTTTGCTAATATCTAAGCTGCCTGTTTTGGCTAATCTATTTAAAGTTTCAACATCTTCTAGCTGGTATGTGAAAGTTAAATCCTCGGTATCAATTTTACCATTGAGCATGGCATCAAAAATGAAAGTGTCGTTTGGACAAGGAGATAGACCTATAGTTAGGTTCATTTGGATAGCATTAATTTTTTTATCAATTGATTACATACATCCGAATAGGAAAGAATAGCTTCTTTAATTTTCCAGTTATTTTTGTCTCTATCACCTACATAGTTTGATATACCCCTAAGCTGGATAAATGAAATGGATTTCATGATGGCAACATAATGAAATGCGCCACCTTCCATAGATTCAATTTCCGCACCATATTTCTCGTTGTATAATTTGATTTTAGTTGCAGAAGTTGAAATTTCATTGTTGGTGATGGCTATTGCTTTTTTCAATCCAGTCAAGTCTAACAAGACGGTATGCGGGTTTATCAATGTACTGCTGGTAAATGGCTTTGTGTCGCCATCAATTAACCCCATTTCGAATACAGTTTTGTAATGGTTGTTTTCAAATACACCCATTTCATAGAGAAGTTCTTTTTCAACTGCTACGGCGTCTCCTAATGCCAATCGTTTGTCAAAGCTTCCAGCAATTCCAACTTGAATAACAATGTCAAATTTCTCTTTATGCAGTATTTCTGAAAGATTGAATACAGTGGAAACTGCACCTACCCCCGTAACATAAAAAATAATTTCAACCCCATCATAGCGGATGGTTTCACTTTTAATGAGTTCTAATTCCATGGCAGTTGCCGCCGTAATAAGCACCTTCATTTGACAAATTTCAGCATTTCATTCGAATAGTTCTTGATTTCAATACAAATGAATAATTGGTCTTTTCCCTTTGATCCTTAACTTTGCATCCCAATTATGGCAATTTTTCACATTACCAGGAGAGAACATTTTAACGCTGCCCATAAACTTTTCAATCCAAAATGGACAAAGGAAAGAAATGATGAGGTATACGGAAAATGTGCAAATGAAAATTGGCATGGGCACAATTTCGAGATTTTTGTCACCGTTAAAGGGGAGCCTAACCCCAATTCGGGCTTTGTTATTGATGCAAAGCTGCTCAGCAGAATAATTAAAGAACATGTAATTGAGGTGCTAGATCATAAAAACCTCAACTTGGATGTCCCTTTCATGCATGGTAAACTTTGTTCCATAGAAAATCTCAGTTACGAGATCTGGAATCAGTTGGCCCCATTGATGCCCACGGGGGTATTTTTACATTGTATCCGGTTGGTAGAAACTCCCCGTATTTTTGTAGAGTATTTTGGCGAATAACGCCAGTTTAATCGAACGATTTCGTTTTATTATTGTTTTATTATTCAATTCAAGTTATTTATATGGGTGAAAAAGTAGCGGTATTTAGACAAGAACATTTTAATGCAGCTCATCGATTGCACAACCGAGCATGGACTGCCGAAAAGAATGCTGAGGTTTTTGGGAAGTGTAACTTACCCAACTACCATGGCCACAATTATGAATTAATTGTAAAGGTTATTGGTGAAGTAGATCCAGAAACCGGCTATGTAATGGATATGAAAGTGTTGTCAGATCTTATAGCAGAAAATGTATTAGAGCGATTTGACCACAAGAACCTAAATGAAGATGTACCAGAGTTTAAAACCTTAAATCCCTCAGCTGAAAACATCTCAATTGTCATATTTAAAATTTTAAGGCCATTGATAGACCAAACTTTATCGCTTCAGATACGTTTATATGAAACACCACGAAATTTCGTGGAATATCCAACACACATTTAACCCAAGAACAATGGCGTATACAAAAACAGAACAATTCGACGAGCAAATTACCTCAGGGTTAATTGAAAATTATAGAAATAGTATTTCTTTGTTGGGAGAAGACCCCAACAGGGAGGGCCTTCAAAAGACACCCGAGCGCGTTGCCAAATCGATGCAATTCCTTACGCAAGGCTATCAAATTGACCCCAAGGCCATTTTAAATTCTGCTAAATTTCATGAGGATGTTAGCGAAATGATTATTGTGAAAGACATTGAGCTTTACAGTTTGTGTGAGCACCATATGTTGCCTTTTTTTGGTAAAGCACACGTTGCGTACATCCCCAATGGTTGGATTACTGGTTTAAGTAAGATTGCCCGTGTTGTAGATACCTACAGTAGGCGTTTACAGGTGCAAGAGCGACTGACCTCTCAAATTCTAGATGCAGTGAAAGAGACCTTAAATCCACTTGGTGTGGCCGTTGTAATTGAAGCATCCCATTTGTGTATGATGATGCGTGGTGTACAAAAACAGAATTCTGTCACTACAACTTCTGCCTTTTGGGGTGAATTTCAAAAGAACGAATCTAGGAGTGAATTTATTCGTTTAATTGGATCGAAATTGCATTAATTCTTTTGATTTGTAATATTGATTAAGCCCGGCATTTGTCGGGCTTTTCTTTTACATTTGCAATGTCAAAGTACACTATGTTTAAAGCTTATGTTTTTCCGGGACAAGGTTCCCAATTTCCAGGTATGGGAAGGTCCCATTACGAGGGTAATGCATTTGCCAGAAGATTTTTTGACCAAGCCAACGAGGTTCTTGGATTCAAATTATCTGAAATCATGTTTAACGGATCAGAGGAAGACTTGAAGCAAACGAATGTTACACAACCTGCCATTTTCTTGCATTCTTTTGTGGCCTATAAAATGATTGATGGTGCAACCCCTCACATGGTTGCAGGCCACTCTCTTGGTGAATTTACTGCACTGGTTGTTAATGGTACATTGCCTTTTGAGGAAGCACTTAAATTGGTCAGCATCAGAGCAATGGCAATGCAAAGGGCTTGCGAATTAAACCCCTCTGCAATGGCTGCCGTTTTGGCTTTGCCTGATGAAGTAGCTGAAAGAATTTGTAACGAAATTACCGATGAAACAGGCGAGGTAGTAGTTCCTGCCAATTTTAACTGTCCGGGTCAGCTTGTAATCAGTGGCTCTAATGCTGGTATAGATATTGCTTGTGAAAGAATGAAATTAGCAGGTGCTAAGCGGGCAATTAAATTGCCAGTTGGAGGTGCTTTTCACTCTCCATTAATGGAACCTGCAAAAGAGGAATTGGCCAAAGCCATCATGTCTACAAACTTCCATCGTCCTTTCTGTCCTGTATATCAGAATGTTGTAGCCAAGGCAGTTAAAGAGCCAGAAGAAATTAAAGAAAACTTGGTTGAACAACTTACGGCACCTGTTAAATGGACACAGTCGATTGAGTCAATGGTACAAGATGGTGCAACAAGTTTTATTGAGGTTGGTCCGGGTAAAGTACTTCAAGGGTTGATCAATAAAATCAACAAGAACATCGCTGTAGAGTCTATCAATTAAAATAGCTAGGCCTGAGCTTGCGGTCCGCCAAACTGAAAAGGAATTTGTACTTCTTCAAAATCTTTAATAGCCCCATTTATATCTTCGAATTTGTTGATATTGTCTGCCAATGCATTCAATAAACGTTTTGCGTGTTGAGGGGTTAATATGATTCTTGACTTTACCTTGCTTTTGGGTGTTCCAGGCATCACACTTACAAAATCGACTACAAATTCTGCATAGCTATGGGTAATGATTGCAAGATTGGCATATTGACCTTCTGCAACCTCTTCTGAGATTTCAATGTTGATTTGGTTCTGCTGTTCACTCATAATTGTCAATTTAATAGTCAAATATACATCTTCAGGTTTATTTGCTAATTGCCAAATTCCCAAATTATTTGAAATCTCCATTCCTTGTTTTGAATACTGTTTTTCGTGAGCGCAGCTACATCATTTTTGGGTCTTTTTTGCTCTCCCATTATTTTCAATTGAAGCTTTACTGTTTTTTTATACGCGTATTGGGCAAGTAAGTAAGTTCTTCCTCCTTGATCAAAATGTGCTGGAATGGCATAATAGGAAAGTAGATCCCTTTCGTAGGCATAAATTCTGGCGCTATAAGTATCCGTGGAATAAAAGGTATAACGCAAGCTGATTGTCAGTGGTTCTGTTTGTGGTTTAATGATCAGTTCAAGATAGCTTAATTGTCCAGTTGCTGGTGTTTCATTTTCCTGAAACACTTTCACTACTTCATTTCTGCATCTTAAGTTGATTCCTTCCCATGGGGTAAATGAGAAATGCATTCTCCAGCGATGCACGGTGGTATTTCCAATTTTATTGGTGCGGTTGTCATCAGCGCCTTGATTTCCTGTTCTTTTTTCAATTTGAAAGCGGGTATAAAATTCAGTCTTCTTACTTGGTTTCCAGTTGTATTGAAGTGAATAAAGACTTCCTACTTCGTTTCTGTCTGAGGTAAATGTTGGCCAGTGATTTTGGTAGATATCGGCAAATCCTTCGATGCTGTGTTTGGGTTGTGGATGAAGATTGAAGCTAAATAATAATCCAGTTTCATTGCCTGCCTCTGAGTTTCTGGAAATACAATTTGATTCAAGTGCTTGGTATTTGGCAGCCATATTTCGGTAAATAAGTGATAGGTCTAACTTTGGATCTAGGCTTTTTAATAGTCCCACATTCATTGCATAATCGGTATTTTTATCAATTGAAAACTCGCCAAACAAAAATCCTATTTTTGTTGTAAATCCTCCGTCTATACTTGCATTTCTCCATTCATTTCCTTCAATGGAATAGAGATTATACGGCAACTTTCTTTTTTGTATGGGCGAAGAAAAATGGGTTTGTATAAAGTTGAGTCCAATAGATCCCTTGTTGAAATGCAATTTCAGTCTACCTCCAAAACTTGTTTTTGTAACGGCATCCTTATCCAGCATTTCTGATTCTGATCTGTGAATGCCTGACAAAAGAAAAGAACTTATCCAGCTTTTTTGTGCTAATGTATCTGTCACCAGATTGGCATCTATTTTTAAGCGGCTTAAAAAAAATCCAAATTCGGTATTTCTTTTTTTAAAATTGATTGCGAGTCCACGTTGAAAACGATTTTCATCTGTCCCCGTTTGGGCTTGAATAAAGTTGCCTTGCCTGTATCCACTGAGTATGTTACTGCTTCTGCCAAAAGCATAGCCCTGCCAATGCGCCAATCCTTGTCCCATATTGATATTATAATCTCCAATGATAAAATCCTTGATGATGCCTCTGTTTCTAAATAGGGCATATATCCCTACATGGTCAAAAATATTTTTTTCTCCTGCATCTTTTTCAATCATTAGTCCCAATTGAAAACGGTCGCTGTATTTAAATTTGTAATTGAGCATTTGTTTGTTCCTCGTTATCCACGAATCCTTATTTGAGAATCCACTTCTGTTATTTCCTGTCCGGTACAACAGCGTGTGAGCGCCTTCTTTTAAGCTTTGTTTCCATCCGGGTTGAATATTCATTTCCTTGTTAAAATGTAAGTAGGGAATTAGTTTTTTTATTGTGTTGAGGTTCCATGATGGAATTACTTGTAGCTCCATCAGGCTAAGAAATTGACCAAATTGATTTCTGTGTTGAATGAAATCATGGATTTGTTCTGGCGTTAAGATCATTAAGCCCGAAAGTGTTTCTGAAGAAACTGTATTGATGTTGTAGGTGTTGCGTTGAAGGTTGCTGTTCACTTCTGTGGGGTCACGTAATTGTAAATCATCTGTTGTTACGAGCTGTTCAATTTCTTGTTCGTGTTCTTCCTGCGCAATTGCTGATTTGCAAAATAGCAGCAGAAAAACAAATAGGCTATTTCTCAACATCAAACAATAAATTAAAGTGGAGTAAAATCGAATAGCCCAATTGGGGGTGTTGTGCAACGGCAACCGCTGTTGTGGTTCGTTTATTTTTTGTTTGTCCGCCTAAATAAAAATGGCCACTGCTGTTGGTTCCTCCAAAGAAGCCAATCTTATAGAATGGGGTCCAAATGAGCGTTGATGTAATTTGTGTTTGTTGTTTTTTTTGTAGTTCAAGTTGAATAAAAACAACTTCACTTAATCGATATCCAATGCCCAAGGTTAGTCCCTCTACCTTTTTCGTAATCGCCCTGTTTTCTTTGGTAAGGGGTTGCCCATAGGTATAATGAATACCCATGGTTGTTTTCTCGTTAATACAATGTGATAATCCTGCCGTGGCAACTATTTCCAAATCGGATGCATCGCCTTGGTATTGAAATTGTTCAATTCCAATAGCAATACCTATAGTGGTGTTTGAGTTGATTAATCGTCCGAAACCTAGGTTTCCTGCATAATGTTTGTGAATTTGGCCACCTTGAAATTGTCCATTAATCAGGAAATAACCAGATCCTAGGGGCTGTCCGTATGCTACCCTTATTGCACTCAATTCTTTGAGACCGAACTTGTTTTCTAGAATAATCCCCAATTGTTGTGCTTTTCTGAATCCCAACAAAGCCGGCAATTCAGCATTTGCCAATGCTGTGCTATTCATTTTCTGGTATGCACCCATACCAATTGGGATCACATTCGCACTGCTTTTTACTTGCCCTTTACTCCCCAAAGGGAAGAACAACAATACACAAATCCATTTCCTCATGCATTAAAATTGCATTAGCGCGTTGTTTTTGCCATGTGGAAAACAACTTATTTGGGTGTCATTTTCCTCGACTGTACCTTTACTCCATGAAATTATTAGATGGCAAACTGGTATCGCAAGCGTTAAAAGATAAATTGAAAGTACAAACTGCTGTGCGTGCAGCCCAGGGTAAAAAAACGCCTCACTTGGCCGCTATTTTGATTGGCAACAATGGGGCTAGTGAAACCTATGTTGGATCGAAGGTAAAATCTTGTGAAGAAGTTGGATTTAAATCAACCTTGATCAGACTAGAGGAAACTATATCAGAGGATGATTTGTTATTCAAGTTGAATGAGTTAAATGAAGATGATGACGTGGATGGTATTTTGGTCCAATTGCCTTTACCTAAACACATTGGAGAACAAAAAATAATTGAGACCATCTTGCCTTCTAAAGATGTAGATGGGTTTCATTCTGAAAGCGTTGGAAGAATGGTGCAAGGCTTACCTGCCTTTTATTCGGCTACGCCTTATGGTATTTTATTGTTGTTGGAACATTACCAAATTGAAACCAAAGGCAAGCATGCAGTAGTTATTGGCAGAAGTAATATTGTAGGTAGACCAATCAGTATCATGCTAAGTAAAAATGAGTATCCGGGAAATTGTACTGTTACAGTCTGCCATTCTCATACGCCCAATTTGAAAGAGATTTGTTTGCAGGCAGATATCATAATAGCAGCTTTAGGCCGACTAGAATTTCTTAGAGCAGATATGGTAAAAGAAGGCGCAGTAATTGTGGATGTGGGTATTACGCGAGTAGCTGACAGTAGCAAAAAGTCTGGCTTCGCAATCAAGGGAGATGTTGCCTTTGATGAAGTTTCTACCAAATGCAGTTACATTACACCGGTTCCTGGAGGGGTGGGTCCCATGACCATCGCTGCGCTAATGATGAATACCTTTAAGGCCTGTGCCGCAAAAGATAATTAAATGGATAAGATGCAAGCTGTCGCTCTCCCTTTGATGGAACATTTTTGTACCCTGCAAGGAGAGGGGCGATTTACTGGTCAGGCTACCTATTTTCTTCGCCTTGGCGGATGTGATGTGGGTTGTGTTTGGTGTGATGTAAAAGAAAGCTGGGACGCCAACAAACATCCTATGGTGTCTGTTGATGCCATGGTAGAATGGGTGGTGGCTTCTGGTGTTAAAATTGCTGTAATCACGGGAGGTGAGCCACTCATGCATGATTTGACAGCGCTTACCGCTGCGTTAAAAGAAAAAGGGATTCGAACACATGTTGAAACATCAGGTGCGCATCCTCTTTCCGGAGTATGGGATTGGATATGTTTGTCTCCAAAAAAATTCAAATCCCCAATCCCTGGACTGATTGCATCCGCAAATGAACTGAAAGTAGTACTGTATAATAAAACTGATTTTGATTGGGCTGAAAAATATGCCGATCTAGTAAGTGATAACTGTCTTTTGTATCTACAACCAGAATGGAGTCGTTCTGCACAAATAAACCCCGAAATCATTTCCTATATCAAGCATCATCCGCAATGGATATTGTCACTTCAGACCCATAAGTACATAGATATTCCATGAAAATCAAGATTGTATCCATCCTGCTCTTTATTTTTCTTCTTTTTGGAGAAGTTACAAAAGCACAGGTTTATGATGCAAACAAGGTTTCAAAAAAAGCAAAAAAAGACCATGAGCAGGCCATGCTAAAAGTGGATGAGGGTGATTATTCTTCTGCTTTGTTATTGCTCAATCAAGCAATTAATAGAAACCCGACTTACTTGGATGCAGTTCTTTCAAAAGCCGGAATTTTATCTGAACTCAAGCGATACAATGAGTCTGCTTTAGCCTACGAACAGGCATTTGTAATTGACCTTGATCAATCACGTGAATATTTATTTACGTACGCTATTGCCCTTGCTGGTAATGGTGATTTTAAGAAAGCACTTCAGGCCCTGGATCGATTTATAATTTTACCTAATCTTTCAGCATCGAGTATTCAAGCAGCAAAATATCGTAAAAAAAGTTTTGAGTTTGCAGTGGATAAAATAAATGCAGAAGGATTATCAGTTCCTGCATCAATAGAAAATGCTGGTGATGCGATCAATACTTCATCTTCTGAATATTATCCAACCATGACCATCAATGGAAAACAGTTGATCGTTACAAGAAGGACAAGGGGCGGTGCCGATGAAGATTTTTTTTCAACAGAGTTGACCAAAGGGAAATGGACCCAGGCAATACCACTTTCAGGCAAGATTAATACTAACTATAAAGAAGGGGGTCAACAAATTTCACCAGATGGCAACTGGATGGTTTTTACAGCAAAGGATTATCCTGAAGGATATGGGAGTTTTGATATTTATATTTCTTACCAAACTCCAAATGGGTGGAGTGAACGTAAAAATTTAGGAGAGTCAATAAATTCAGCCTATTGGGAATCAGCACCTTGTTTGTCGTCCGACAAAAAACAACTCTATTTCGCATCAGATAGGCCTGGTGGTTATGGCGGTACAGATCTTTATGTAGCTACAAAAATGGCAAACGGTAAATGGTCTGCTCCAAGAAATCTGGGTGCTGTAATTAATACGGAAGGCGACGAAAGTTGTCCTTTTATTCATACCGACAATGAAACACTGTATTTTAATTCCAACGGACATCCAGGAATTGGAGGTACGGATTTGTTCTATTCTAAAAAATCAATGAATGGTTTTTTGACTCCCCAAAACCTTGGCTATCCAATCAATACAATCAATGATGAAGGTAGTTTGTTCGTAACCGCAGACGCCACTACAGGGTATTTCGCTAGCGACCGAAGTGATTCGAAAGGGGGCTTAGATATTTATGTAATTCAATTGAACCAAAGTAATAAAGCAAATGCCACTTCTTGGGTTGAAGGAAGAATATACGATAGTTTGAATGGCAAAGGTTTAATGGCTGTTGTTGAAGTGATCGACCTAGACAGTAAGCTTGTTGTTTCTGAAGTAGAAGCGGATGAACAAGGAAATTACCTCTCTGTTCTTCCACTTGGAAAGAATTACGCTTTCAATGTAAGTAAAAAGGGATACTTGTTTTATTCTGGGCGATTTGAAATGAAAGAGGACGCTGGTCAAACACAATTTAAAAATGACATACCCTTGCAGCCGCTTCAAAAAGGCACCAGCATGGTATTGCGGAATATTCAATTTGAAACCGGTAAATATGATTTACTGGCATCATCATTTATAGAGATTGATAAAATCGTAGGAGTGTTATCAGACAATCCACAATTGAGGGTGCAGATTATAGGGCATACTGATTCAATAGGAAAAGAGAAAGAGAACCTCAGCTTGTCTTTCCAACGGGCAAAGGTGGTTGTGGCTTATTTGGTAAGTAAAGGAATACAAGCCGACCGACTGAATGCAGAGGGACTTGGAGATAAACAACCTATTGGCGATAATTCAACGGAGCAAGGCCGTGCATTAAACCGAAGGACTGAATTGGTAATTATTTCGAACGACTAAGCGCAAACCCTCATTGTTGTTCGTTTTTATTCTCCTGATCTATCGAGGCAAGAACAACATCATTCTATTTCAATCGAAATACATTGCGTTCAATTTTAAGCAATGGAAGAAGATGTTTTTTTTCATTTGTCTCTTACCAAAGTGCCCCATATAGGGCACGTACATATTGGCGTCTTACTGTCCCATTTTCGTAATCCATCTGAAGTGTTTAAAGCCAGTCGTAAGACATTAGAACAAATACCAGGTATTGGTGAAGTTCGGGCTACAGAAATAAAAAGGTTTAAAGATTACAAACGCATCGAATCTGAATTGTCCTTTACCGTAAAAAGTAATATTTCTATTCTTGTTAAACACAAGGATAATTATCCTAAAAGACTAGAGAACTGTATTGATGCTCCGCATGTACTTTATTACAAAGGGACTGCCAATTTGAATCAGCGTCAGGTGGTAGCGGTTGTTGGAACGCGCGCACCCACTGACTATGGTAAAGATAGGGTTACAGAGTTGGTAACCTCACTTACAGATCTTGGT